>JBFXJV010000516.1:0-2503 GCA_050174515.1 Methylocystis sp. | reverse complement strand
CATCGGAAAGCACGCCTCCAAGGTCGCGGGTTTCGGCAGACACGTAAATATTGAAGAGCGGCATGATATTGGCGTGCGAGACGACGCCCGGCGTACCTTTCACGGACAGGGAGGCGGCGCTTCCAAGGAGTTGCAGTTTTGATCCGGACGGATCGAGATCTCCTTTGTCGACGGGAATCGTCAGCAAATTCTGCACCTTCGTCATCTGATATTGCGGCGTATAGACATTGATCTGATACGAATTGCCGGATCTTTGATCCAGCCAATACACCTGATCGACTTGCTGGCTGCCAGAGAGAGTCATCAGCAGATTGTCAGCAATGTCTTTTTCAGTCAGGTGGATGCCAAGCCCGAGACTCCTATTGCCCTCGACGAGCAGCGTTGGCGTGCGCATGGTTTGCTGGATCACGACGTCGACCGCTCCATTAATCTCGCGGATCTTGCTCGCCAGCTTTCGAGCAAACTCATAAGCCTGCATGGCGTCGCCGCCGTTGATCTGCACATCGATGGGCGAAGGCGACCCGAAATTGAGAATTTTCGCCGTCAGATCAGCGGGCTGGAACGTAAATTCTGTCCCTGGATAGCGTTCTTTCAGCCCTTTCCGCAGAATCTTCCGGAAATCCCATACGGGCGAGACTTCGTCCTTCAGACTGATCGTCATATCGCAATCCTGCGGGCCGATCGTCGGCGTCGGAATAAACGCCAGATTATGCGGACCTACCGGAAGGCCGCAGTTGCTGACGATGCCTTCGATCTGGTCCGGCAGCAGTCGCTTTATGTCGTCAGAAATTAACGACGCAATGCGCGCCGTTACCTCAATGCGCGTTCCAAGAGGCATACGCACGTGCATCTGGAGCGTGCCGGATTTGATTTCTGGAAAAAACTCCTGGCCATTGGTGAAGAACAATCCAGTCGACGCCACTGCGGCGGCGAGAAATATTGCGACGAACCGTCGGCGATTTTGGAGCGTTCTACGGAGAAGCTCGGAATAGCGCTCGCGCATCCTTTGGAATCCGCGTTCGAAGCCTTCCTGAATTCGTCCCAGGAATCCTTTGCGCTCGTGCAAACGCTGATCCACCTCAGGGAGCGGCACCGCGAAGTGCGACAATCCCCCGTCTCCCGCCAATGCGCTGAGTTCCGCATCCCTGTTCGCGAGAGCTTCGATCTCCGCAGCGGTCGGGAATTTTCGTCGACCGGCGAGCGCCGAAAGGAGCTCGTCGTTTTCTTCATGGCCCGTTTCGACTGCATGTGGTGCGCCATGGTCGACAAGAAGATACTTCGCCATCGTCGGCACCAAGGTGCGCGACAGAATGAAGGAGGCGATCATCGCGAACATCACCGCTTCAGCCATTGGCGTGAACAACCACCCGGATACGCCGGACAGTTCAAACAACGGGAACCAGACGATGATGATGCAGGCTGTCGATACGAAGGTAGGGATGACGATCTGATTAGCCGCATCGATAATCGCCGCTTCCAGCGGCTTCCCCATCTCGATATGCGTGTCGATGTTCTCGATCATCACTGTGGCGTCGTCGACCAAAATGCCGACGGCGAGCGCCAGTCCGCCAAGGGTCATAACGTTGATCGTCTGACCCATCGCATGAAGGCCGATGAGCGCGCTCAAAATCGAGAGCGGGATCGAGGTCGCGATGATGACCGTGGCGCGCCAGGATCCGAGAAACAACAGGACGACCAGACCGGTAAGCGCAGAAGCGAGGGCCATCTCGTGCAAGACGTCCTTGATCGAATCCTTGACGAACACCGAGGCGTCGTTCAGCAGTTCGACCTTGACGCCAGGCGGCGCGATTGCCTCAATGCGCGGTATCGCCTTTCTAATCCCATCGACGACGTCAAGCGTCGACGCCTCGCCGCTCTTCATGACGACGATCAACACAGACTGTTTGCCGTCCACCAAAACCGCGTTGATTTGCGGCGGCCCGCCGAGGCGCACGTCGGCGACGTCGCGCATGTAAACAGTGGCGTTGCCGACGCGCTTGATCGGAATGTTGTTGAAATCCTCCACCTCCATCGGCGTCGCATTTGTCTGCACCAGCCAGTCCGTCGCATGGAGTTTGATGTCGCCCGCCGGCAGCACAATGCTCTGATTGCCAAAAGCATTATGCACGTCCGTAGCAGTCAAATGGCGCGCAAGGAGCTTTTGTTGATCGAGGGAAACCAGCAGCTGCTTATCCTGGCCACCATAGGGATGCGGCAGAATGGCGCCCGGGATCATGACCAGGAACGGCCTGATTTTGTTTTTTGCCAAATTGTATAGATCGGCGGGCGTGAGATTCTCGGCGGTGACCTTCAGCATCGCGACCGGAACTGACGATGCTTCCAGTCTCATCACCATCGGAGGCGAAATGTCGGGCGGCAGCGCCTTCGTCACCGTCTGGGAAATCGAGTCGATATCGGCTTCCGCGGCCGCCAGATCGATCCCCGGTTGGAGAAAAATCCTGGTAATGCTGCTGCCGTAATAGGACTGGCTTTCGATATGTTC
>JBFXJV010000515.1:0-2504 GCA_050174515.1 Methylocystis sp. | reverse complement strand
TGAGACGGGCGGTTTCCACCCGATCCTGCCACGCTTTGAGCTTTTTCGGATATTTGGCCTGAACTTTGGCTAGCGCTTCGGACCAGTCCTTTTCATATGCAGCGATCGTTTCCGCGTCAGGCAGTCTCAACAAAAGCCCGGCTTGTCTGACAGACCCATTTACAAAGATATAGCCGGAGTCGGGTTCGATCTTGGCCTTGCCCGACAGCAGATTTTTTTCCTCTATCGCCTGAGCCAGGCAAACCGACGGGAGAATGGCAACCGCCAAACCGACGGCACTCATCAGGGTGCGGATCATCGGGGCAGCACCTCCGTGCTGGGCTTGGGGCCACTTGCAACGCGCGCCTGCTTCAACAAGAACGCCGTGCGCTTCTCATCGTTGACGCGGCCGAAGCCTTCCTCGAAATTGAAGGATTGCCAGCGCTCTCGCTCCATGCCGAAGCGGTCATAACCCTTAAAACCCATACAGTTCCGCATGTTCACGCGCCGAACGCGTCGCCGTTCGGCCGAACCGAATATTGCGTCGGCAATCGCGGAGCCGATGACTCCGCCGGCGGCGCCCGCCAAGCCATATTGCGCGACATAATAATTGGCCATCGCGGGGTCGCCCCCACCATAATAGCTGATCCCGCTTGCCAACGCGTCGCACTCACTCAAGTCGTTGAATGCCGTATCGAAATCGGTGCCATCACGGTGGAAATAGAAATATTTGTCATATGTTTCAGCATCAGCCGGCGTTGCATCGAAGGCCAGATCGGGCATTTCAATAGCAGCAACTTCATCACTGGAAAAATGACGTATCGGCGCCGGCGCCTTTATCGCCTGTGCGGATACAGCCACAGGAAGCGCGCAAAGCGCACCCATCATTAACAGACGAATCAAACGACCCTCCCCCAATCGGCCCATTCGAGCCGATAGGTAGCAGCCAGCGAGGGATTGCCAAGATGGGATTGGCGTCGTTTTGGAACAGTTGGCAACGCGCTTAGACAAGCGCCTTTTTCAGCAACTCGTTCACGACCTGCGGGTTCGCCTTGCCCTGCATTGCCTTCATCGTCTGACCGACGAAGAAGCCGAACAGCGCTTCCTTGCCGCCCTTATACTGCTCGACCTTGTCGGCATTGGCGGCAAGAACCTTGACGATTTCGGCCTCGATCGCGCCCGTGTCGCTCGTCTGCTTGAGGCCCTCGAGATCGACGATCGCGGCAGCGCCGTCGCCGGTTTCGAGCATCTTTTCGAACACCTGCTTCGCGATCGTGCCCGAGATCGTGCCGTCGGCAACCAGGCCGAGCAGTTCGCCCGCCTGCGCCGGGGTCACCGGGCAATCGCCGATGTCCTTGCCGAGCCGGTTGAGCGCACCGAACAGCTCGCTCGTCACCCAGTTCGCCGCCGCCTTGGGCTCGGCGCCGGTTTCGAGCAGCGCGTCGAACCAGCGCGCATTTTCGACCTCGGCGGTCAGCACGTCGGCGTTATAGGCCGAAATACCCAGCCCCAGATAGCGCGCGCGCTTGGCATCGGGCAGTTCGGGCAGGCTGTCGCGGCACTCCGCGAGGAACGCATCGTCGAGTTCGAGCGGCAACAGGTCGGGGTCGGGGAAATAGCGATAGTCGTGCGCGTCTTCCTTCGACCGCATCGTACGCGTCGTTCCCGTGTCGGGATTGAAGAGGCGCGTTTCCTGATCGACCGTGCCGCCGGCCTCCAGCACCTCGACCTGGCGCTTTGCTTCATATTCGATCGTCTGCATGACAAAGCGCACCGAGTTCACATTCTTCGTCTCGGTGCGCGTCCCGAATTCGTCGCCGGGCTTGCGCACGCTGACGTTCACGTCGGCGCGCATCGAGCCTTCTTCCATATTGCCGTCGCACGATCCGACATAGCGCAGGATCGCGCGCAGCTTGCGGACATAGGCCCCGGCCTCGGCGGGCGAGCGCATGTCGGGCTTCGACACGATTTCCATCAGCGCGACGCCCGAACGGTTCAAATCGACAAACGACATCGTCGGATGCTGGTCGTGCATCAGCTTGCCGGCATCCTGTTCGACATGGATACGCTCGATTCCGATCACCTTGTCGGCCGCGATTCCGGCCTTTTCGTCGGCCTCGATCGTCAGCGAACCTTCGCCGACAAGCGGATGATAGAGCTGCGAAATCTGATAGCCCTGCGGCAGATCGGCGTAGAAATAATTCTTGCGGTCGAAGCGCGACCATTTGTTGATCTGCGCGTCGATCGCCATCCCCGTGCGCACCGCCTGGCGGATGCACTCGCGGTTCGGCACCGGCAGCATGCCGGGCATCGCGGCGTCGACGAGGCTGACCTGCGTATTCGGCTCGGCCCCGAACGCCGTCGCGGCGCCCGAGAACAGCTTGGCGTTGGAGGTGACCTGCGCATGGACCTCGAGGCCGATCACGACCTCCCACTCGCCGGTTTCGCCCTTGATGCGATAATCAGACATCTTCGTTCCTTCTTGTATCCCCGCGAAGGCGGGGATCCAGTGCGGGGCAGCGCTA
>JBFXJV010000514.1:0-2516 GCA_050174515.1 Methylocystis sp. | reverse complement strand
GCCCGCGTCGCGCTCGACAAAGCGACGGAATACGCCGCCGAGGACGCCGACGTGTCGCTGCGGCTGTGGCGCGCGCTGAAGCCGCGGCTTTCGGCCGAACATATGACCAATGTCTATGAAACATTGGAACGGCCGATGGTGGCGACGCTCGCCCGCATGGAGCGGCGAGGCGTCACCGTCGATCGCGCGATCCTGTCGCGCCTTTCCGGCGAATTCGCGCAGGACATGGCGCGGCTCGAGGCTGATATTTTCGAACTCGCCGGCGAAAGTTTCAATCTCGGTTCGCCCAAGCAATTGGGCGATATCTTATTCGGCAAGATGGGACTGCCGGGCGCGAAAAAAACCGCGACCGGCGCCTGGTCGACGTCCGCGAGCGTCCTCGAAGACCTCGCCAGCGATGGCAATGATTTCGCGCGCCGCATTCTCGACTGGCGCCAGGTCTCCAAACTCAGGAGCACCTATGCCGACGCCCTGCCCGGCTATATCAACCCTGAGACCGGCCGGGTACACACGAGCTATGCGCTCGCCGCAACGACCACGGCGCGGCTCTCTTCATCAGAACCGAACCTGCAGAACATTCCTGTGCGCAACGAGGCTGGCCGCAAGATTCGAAAGGCCTTCGTCTCGCCGCCCGGCCGTGTGCTGATCTCCGCGGACTATTCGCAGATCGAACTGCGGCTGCTTGCCCATATCGCCGACATTCCGCAATTGAAGAAAGCCTTCGCCGACGATCTGGACATTCACGCGATGACGGCGAGCGAAATGTTCAATGTGCCGATCAAGGACATGCCGCCCGAAACCCGCCGCCGCGCCAAGGCGATCAACTTCGGCATCATCTATGGCATTTCCGCCTTCGGACTCGCCAATCAGCTCGGCATTCCGCGTGAAGAGGCCGGCGCCTATATCAAGCGTTATTTCGAACGCTTTCCCGGCATTCGCGATTATATGGATGCGACCCGGAAAACCGTGCGCGAGAAGGGCGAAGTCTCGACGATTTTCGGCAGGGTCTATCACTTCCCGCGCATCGCCTCGGCCAACGCCTCCGACCGCGCGTTCTATGAACGCGCCGCGATCAACGCCCCGATCCAGGGCGCCGCCGCCGACATTATCCGCCGCGCCATGGTGCGAATGGATGACGCGCTGGCGCGCGCCGGTCTATCGGCGCAGATGCTTCTGCAAGTGCACGACGAACTTGTTTTCGAAGCGCCGGCGAACGAAGCCGAAGCGACGATCGACGTGGCGCGCCGCGTGATGGAGCAGGCCCCGGCCCCGGCCGTCCATCTCTCTGTGCCGCTGAAGGTCGATGCGCGCGCTGCCGCCAATTGGGACGAAGCGCACTGAGGGCGCATGCTCTCTCCTTCTGGTGCGGTTGGGAGTCATTCCCGACGCGCGAAGCGCGATCGGGAATCTAGAGCAAAGCCAGCGCTCTTGGATCGGCTCTGGATTCCCGGTCAGGCCTTCGGCCTGCCGGGAATGACCGGCCCAGCAAGTGGATCAATCCCAATTTTTATCATAGGCCCAGATCGTCTCCGCCACGCGCTTCTTCCGACGCAAGTCCGAAGTTCAATCGCGACCAGAACCGCTCATGCAGATAATAGAGCGCGAAGATCGCCAGCAATTCGACGCCGGTGATCTTTGCCGCGAGTTCCATGCTTTGGACGAAGGCGTAAACGATCAGGAAGATTGAAACGCTTGCCGGCATCAGCCAGGAAAACGCTTTCACCAAACTGCGCTTCGGCGTCGGTTTGAACGACTCCCGCGTCAGCGGCAGACCTTCCATGGAAGCGTAACTGAGCTCGGTCAGCGGCGGCGCCTCGCGGCCGTTGGATGCGGCGACCGACTTGACCATGCCGACCGCGACCGTTTCATTGGTGACGCGGTCGATGAGAATGCATCCGCCGGTTTCGCGATTTTCGACGTAAGGATCGCAGGCGATCACGGTTTCGAGCGACAGGCGCGCATCGCCGATTTCGTTGAAAGCGAGGGTCGCGCCGCCTGTCAGCGGCTGCGACTGGCCGGTCTCAATATCGATGCGCGTGTCGACGACGGTCACGGCGGCAGGCGCCGTTTTCGTTCCGATCTTTAAGAGATAGCTCTTGCCCGCGACAAGCGGCTCGCGCACCAGCCATAAGAGCTTGGCTTCGAGACGATCGCCGATTTTCGCGGGCGAGACCGGCGAACACAAAAGATCGCCGCGCGAAACGTCGATCTCTTCAGCGAGCGTCAGCGTCACGGACTGTCCTGAGACGGCGCTGTCGAGGTCGCCGTCGAAGGTGACGATCCTGGCGACGCGCGTATCGCGTCCCGAGGGCAGAATGCGCACGATGTCGCCAGGCTGAATATTGCCGCCGCTGATGAAGCCGGAGAAGCCGCGGAAGTCGAGATTGGGTCGATTCACCCATTGCACGGGCATGCGAAAGGGCGCGATCTGCGTGGTGTCGTCCGCTGCGACGCCTTCGAGATAGGACAGAAGCGGCGGCCCGTGGTGCCAGGGCATGTTGGCGCTGGCGTGGACA
>JBFXJV010000513.1:0-2518 GCA_050174515.1 Methylocystis sp. | reverse complement strand
GTCTCGTTTGTCTTGCCGCTCCATCGGCGCGGCCTCGTGCCTTTCATCGGGCTGCGCCTGGCCTTCGGCAATCCGCGCGCGGTTTATTTCGATCTCGGCGCGCAGTTCGCGAATGCGATCCTGCATGTCTGGATTTGTGACTTTATAGCCATGCTCGGCGGCGAGCCGCGCAACAGTCTCCTTATAAGCGTCGCTCCCGGTGATGTTGAGCGTTTCCCACTTTTCGGACGCCACTTTGAGCGCGGCGTTGACGGAATCCGCGTTATTCCAGTCGCGAATATCGAGCTGCTTCCCATTGTCGACAAAGGCAAGGGTTTGCAGCGCGCCGGTCGCATCGTGTCGGTGGTAATGGATCTCCTCGCCCTTACGCTCGAACGTGATAATTGGCCCGAGGTCACGCGCGGGCTCCGGCTTCACGTAGCGGTCGCCCTGCACATCCGCCTTTTGCTGTTCGAGATTGGTTTGCGCGGCGATGGCTTCGTCGGCCTTGTCGAGCAGCCGGCGCGACTGTTCGGCGAATTGCGCGCGCGCCTCATCGTCGGGAAGCGCCTTGTCGATTTTCGTAATCGTATCGGCCATGCTGTCGCGCGCGGCGATCATCGTTTCGGCTGTTCGCATGGGTCCTGTCTCCTCTGCGTCGGTCGAGGGCGCGCGACCTCGTAGAGCGCTCTCGGCGCGTTGCTGAAAATGCGCGACGGCGGCGCTCAGCGCGCCGTCCAACGGTCGGCTTTGAGCGCTGATGGCGCGCGGCACGACAAAAACCTTGCCGGGCTGCGTGCGTGAGGATTTCAGCTCGGTTGCGCGCGCGGGCGGCACGTCCACATAAATCATCCGTGCGGCAACGCCTGGCTTCGCATAAGCCGCAGCAGTCGCCAGATCAGCAGCGAACAGCGCGCCGGGTCGACCGCCGCCGCTATCGAGACGATAAAGCCGCACGGCGTCCGGCGCTGGCGGCGGCGATCGACACGGCGACAGGGCGGCGACGTTCCGCCATTGGCGCGCGGCGTCCTGCGCGCGCCGCCGGCCTTCCTCGCGCGTCGGTCTGTGAATTTCACGGTTCTTCACATGCTCGATGCGCCGGCGAACGCTCGGCGGCGCAATGCCACGCGCCAGCATCTTCACGTCTTTAAGCTTGTAGGCCGGCGCGTGCGCCTGATCGAACCGCCGGACATTCTCCATGGCGATCCCGCGGACGCGGGCTTCGGCCGCGAGCGTGTCGCGCCAGCGCGAAAAATCCTGAATTTTTGGGTCGAGCCGCTTGCCGTCGTCCCGGACAAGTCGAACCGCCGCATGCACATGAATATGCTCTCGGTTCGTATGCATCACGAAAACATACTCATGTCCGGCAAACGCGTGCGCCAGCGTCGCCCGCGCGGCGTCCATAAACGCCTCTTTGTCCGTGCCGGGTTTCGCGCTCAAAATGACATGCGCAAAGTCGCGTGGCGCGCTCGATCGCATATGCGGCCGCCAGGATTTGGCGATTTCGAGGCTGATATTAGCCTCACGCGATGCGGCGCGCGGCGGGCGGTTCGGCCGCTCGCGCGTCAGGCGCTCGGCTTCATCTTTGAGCGCACGGCCGTCCGGCCCATAAGCGTCAATCTCACCGCCGCGGGTAAGTCGGGCGAGCGCCGACGTGGCGCCCTCGACCCCATGCGCCCATTTCGGGTCGGTAAATTCGGCGTCCCGGCCGAATGCGCCCTCCAACCGATCGCGCAAACCGTCAATCGACCGCTGATTGTCGTAGATCCGTTGAAGCCGGCCGCCCGCATTGCGCTCGCGACTCGCGGCCGTCATGACGATGTCGACGCGGCTATGCGCGCCATGCTGCGAAAGCCGCCAGGCATAGTGATGGCCGCGAAGAGCCTCCGCAAGCGCGTCTTGCGCCTCCGTTGTCTCCAGCCTGCGGTCGAACCGCATTTCGAACTGCAGCACGTCGTTGGACGGCGCGCGGCCATCTTCGGCGCGCCACGTGGCGGCGAAGTCGGCGACGGAGCGCTGCCCGGTGATCATCAACCCATCATGGCGCTCCAGCGTCAGTTCGCCCTTGTCGCTCTGATAGTTCAGAAGCGATTTCGCCCGTGCCGCGCCAGAACCGAAACTCGCGATCTTGACGACCGCCGCCTGCGACCCGGCCGCAAGATTAGCCTTCGCGATCAAGGCGGACCGCACGGATGCGATCGCTGCGCCCGTCGCCGGCACGCGGCCGCCCAGTGCCGGCGATGAGGGTCGCGCCGTATGCGCAACCGCGGCGGGCGCATGCGCCGAGACGTCGGTCTGCGAAACGCTGCCCTTCGCTGCGACCGCGCGCTTCACGCGCAATTCATCGTCGGCCCGGGACTTCTCGCCTGGCGCCGGCGCGCGCGGCCCTGTGTCCGGCCGCCCGTCGTGTCCGGGCCGGGGCGCCGCGCGCGAGCTGTTGGCTGTTTGCGCGCGGTAACGCTCAGCCGATTGCACCGCAGCCGCAAGATCGTCCAGCGCCGCCCGATTCTTCGCCGCAAGACGACGCTGCAAGCCTTCC
>JBFXJV010000512.1:0-2521 GCA_050174515.1 Methylocystis sp. | reverse complement strand
GGTTTACGGACACGGGTCTGGCGGCGAGTTTATCGCGTCCCATGTCAGAGCTTGTTCGAAACGATCGTCGCCCCAAAACAACTCGCCGTCCGCAGTAACGAAGCTCGGCGCGCCGAAAGCGCCAAATTGATGGGCTCCTTCGGTTCGCTCTCGCAGCCTGTCCTTTATCGTCTGGCTGCTCGCCTTCTCGCAATCCTCGACCGGATTGAGCCCGAGTGCAATCAGAATATCGGCCAGCATCTCTTGGCTCGATATGTCCTCACCCCGTCCGAACTGCGCCTCGAAGACGGCCTTGGTGAACGGAACGGTCCAACCCTCGTCCTCCCGCCGTCGCGATCCGCGCGGCGAGGAGCCCATTGGCGGGAAAGACCGCGGGCATCTTGAAGGGCAAGCCGCGTGACTCAGCGATGCGATGAATGTCTCGGACCATATATCGTCCTTTCGCGGGATAGAGGTTGAACGGCGACGTGCTCCATCCCTGCGATTTGAAAATCGGTCCAAGAAGAAATGGCCTCCAGAGCAATTCGACGCCGGCGTTTTTCGCAAGGAGCTCCGCCCGCATCACGGAAAGGTAGCTGTGTGTGGAAGCGAATTCATAAAAGAATTTCAGTCGTTTCATTGCGTTTCTCTCCATGGGAGAGCCTTATTGAATCATACAATAGAACCCCGTCAATGCGCTAACAGCCCATTGACGAAGCCGCGCCTGACTGATTCCGTTTCGTGGTGAGAACAGGGGTTGGTTCGATGGCGATGCGGCGTGAGAGCGGGGCACAGGGCGATTTGGTGGTCGGCTGGGCCGAGCTCCCACGCTCTCCCGGCCGCGCGTTTTACGACGAGCTTCAGAAGGTTCTGCTCGCGGCCGACTTCGATGTTTTCGTCGAGAACGCCTGCAAGCCGTATTACGCGGCGAAGATGGGCGAGCCATCGCTGCCGCCGGGGCGATACTTTCGCATGCACATGGTCGGCTACTTCGAAGGGCTCGACAGCGAACGCGGCATCGTATGGCGCTGCGCGGACTCTTTTTCGCTGCGCGATTTCATGCGTCTTTCGGCGCGCGACAAAGTTCCCGATCATTCGTGGCTGTCGAAGACGCGCTGCCGTTTGCCGCACGAGGTTCACGAGAAGGTCTTCGGCTTCGTCCTGAAGCTCGTCGTCGAGCGCGGCCTCGTGATGGGCGAGTGCATCGGCGTCGATGGTTCGACGATGGAGACGAACGCGGCGCTGCGCAGCATCGTGCGGCGCGACACTGGCGAGACTTATCGCGCGATGCTCGAGCGTATGGCGAAGGAGAGCGGGATCGCGACCCCGACCGCCGAGGATTTGGCGCGTTTCGACCGCAAGCGCAAAGGCAAGAAGCTCTCGAACGAGGATTGGACGAGCGCCACGGACGCCGAGGCGAAGATCGCGCGGATGAAGGATGGGACGACGCATCTCGCCTACAAGCCGGAACATGCGGTCGATCTCGACACAGGCGTGATCGTCGCCGCGCCGATCTACGAGGCGGACAAAGGCGATACGATGACGATCAGTGAAACGCTGGAGGGGGCGAAGGCCAATCTTTCGGCAGTCGGCCTCGCGCCGACGCCGGACTCTCCGTGCGAAATCATCGCGGACAAGGGTTATCATTCGCGCGAGGTTTTGAAAGACCTCAACGACGGCGAGTGGAAGCGGCGGATCGCCGAGCCTTCGCCGGCGAAGGGGTATTTCCGCTGGCGAGGCGACGAAGCGGCGCGTGAAGCGGCCTACGCCAACCGCGCGCGGCTGAAATCCGGCGTCGGACGCGCCGCCATGAAGAAGCGCGGCGAACTGGTCGAGCGCAGCTTTGCCCATGTGCTCGATCGCGGCGGCATGCGCCGGGCCTGGCTTCGGGGCCGGGAGAACATCGCCAAGCGCTATCTGATCCACGTCGCCGGCTTCAACATCGGCGTTCTGATGCAAGCTCTGATCGGTCGCGGCACGCCAAGGGAACTCGCGGCTGCCACGAACGCCTTTTTGTTCGTCGTTCAGACGAATGTCGCGATCGCCGTCGTCGTCATCGCAGAATCCGACGGCGCGCCAAGCTTCCTCGCTGTCATCGCCGCACCCGAGACCGTGTGAGAAAAAACGACTTCGTCACCGCGCTGTTAGACAGCGCGTGCAATTGCAAGAATCCGAGTGCCAAATCTACTATGATAGGTCGCAATGGGTCAGCTTGAGGATTGCAGCTCGACCAGCAATTCTTCGAGCAGCTTCATGCCCATACCCCAGCCCTTACCCATATTGTCCATTGCGGCCGCGAAGCAGGCGACCTCGGCTTCGCTCGCCTCGTGTGGCGTCCATGTCAGGCGCATCCGGGTCTGGCCGCGCTCTTCCTTAAACGTCACAGTTGTCAATAGGACGCGGGGCCAGTCCGGCATCATCGGATTGGGCGCGATATTCCATTGCGCGTCGGCGTTAGCCATTAGGCAAACCAGCCGTTCCGGCATGACGACTTCGGTGTATTGCGTGCGCTGATAGCTGGACTTCCAGATCGGAAGAGCGT
>JBFXJV010000511.1:0-2521 GCA_050174515.1 Methylocystis sp. | reverse complement strand
GGTGAACTCTATATTGGCGGCGCGGGGTTGGCGCGGGGCTACGTCGGACGCCCCGACCTCACCGCCGAGCGCTTCGTGCCCAATCCGTTCGGCGAAGCCGGCGAAAGGCTCTACCGCACCGGCGATATCGGACGGTATTGCGCGGACGGGAACATAGAGTTCCTTGGCCGCATCGACCATCAGGTCAAGATCCGAGGCTTCCGCATCGAGCTCGGCGAGATCGAAGCGGCGCTTATCAGCCATCCCAATATTAGCGCCGCCGTGGTCACAGCCCATGAGGATCATAGCGGCGACAAGCGGCTCGTCGCTTATGCGGTCGCCGCCGATGGAGCCGCTTTGGAGACGGCCGAGCTGCGCGACGCCCTCGCGCGCGAACTGCCCGACTACATGATCCCTTCCGCCTTCGTCGCGCTCGACGCCCTGCCGCTGACCGCCAACGGCAAGATCGACCGCGGGGCGCTTCCCGCGCCCGACCTAGACGCGCAGATCGGGCGCCGCTATGTCGCGCCCCGCACGCCAACTGAGGAAGCGCTCTGCCGCATCTTTGCCGAGACGCTCGGCCTCGAACGCGTCGGCGTAGAAGACGATTTCTTCGAACTTGGCGGTCATTCATTGTTGGCGATACAGCTTGTCGCCAGGATCAAGCGGCAGGGTTTGCAAACCGACGTGCGCACGCTGTTTACGAACCCGACCCCGGCTAAACTGATCGGGGCGGTCGGAGGCAGCGCGGGCATCGTCGTTCCACCCAATCTCATTCCGCTCGGCTGCGACGCCATCACGCCCGACATGCTGACATTGGCCGAACTGAGCCAGTCCGACATTGACCGCATCATCGCCGGCGTTCCAGGCGGAGCCGCCAATGTCCAAGACATTTACCCGCTCGCGCCACTCCAGGAAGGCATCCTCTTCCACCACCTGATGACGACAGAGGGCGATCCTTATCTGTGGCCAATCTTACTGTCTTTCGACACGCGTGAACGTCTTGACGCCTTTCTTGACGCGTTGCGGATGCTGATCGCACGGCATGACATATTGCGAACGGGCGTCGTCTGGGAGAGCCTGAGCGAGCCCATGCAAGTGGTGTGGCGAGATGCGCCCTTGATTGCGGAAGAAGTATTTCTCGATGCAAAGGAGGGCGACATCGCCGAGCAATTACGCTCACGCTTCGATCCGCGCCGCTTCCGTATCGACGTGCGTCATGCGCCCCTGATTTTCATCCGCTTTGCGCATGATCCGGCGCGCAATCGATGGATACTCAAGCTCCTGCGGCATCATCTGATAGACGATAACCTGACTGTGCGATTGGTCGTCACCGAAATGGAGGCCAGACTCCGTGGCGTGCCTATGCGCCTTGCCATACCCGCGCCCTTCCGCGATTTCGTTGCGCAGGCGCGGCTCGGCGTCAGCCGAGAGGAGCACGAGGCGTTTTTCCAAGCGATGCTCGGCGATGTGAGCGAGCCGACGGCTCCCTTCGGCTTGCTGGACGCGCGCGGCGACGGCTCTGGCGTCAAGGAAGCCCGCCACGCGCTCGACGACGGCTTGGCGGGCCGCCTGCGCGGGCAGGCGCGAGCCCTCGGGGTGAGCCCCGCCAGCCTCTTCCATCAGGCGTTCGCGCATGTGCTCGCACGTACTTCCCATAAGGACGACGTGGTGTTTGGCACTGTGCTGTTCGGGCGCATGCATGGCGGCGAAGACGTTGATCGCGCAGTCGGCATCTTCATCAACACCCTGCCGCTGCGTATTCGCCTGGACGGGGAGGGCGTCGCGGACGCCGCGCAGCGCACACATGGTTTACTTACCGACCTGTTGCGCCACGAGCACGCTTCGCTCGCGTTGGCCCAGCGTTGTAGCGGCGTCGCCGCTCCCGCCCCACTGTTCTCCGCCATCATCAACTATCGACACAGCCGCCCAGATCCAAAGCGCGACATCGAGGAGAAAAGCAGCGTCTGGGAAGGCGTGGAGACGGTTTTTGCCGAAGAGCGCACAAACTACCCTCTCACCTTATCAGTTGACGATCTCGGCGACGGCTTCCTGTTGACCGCGCAGACGCAAAGCCCGCTCGAACCCGAACGCGTCTGCGCCTATATGCGCGTCGCGCTGGAACGGCTCGTCGAGGCGCTGGAGCGGGCGCCGCAGACTCCGACGCGGGCAATCGACGTGCTGCCGGAAGATGAACGCCATCGTCTGCTGATCGAGTGGAACGATACGGCGGCCGACTATCCAAGAGACCGCCTCCTGCATCAGCTGTTCGAGGAACAGGCCGCGCGCGCGCCGGAAGCGGTCGCCATCGTCTTCGAGGACGCGCAGCTCTCCTACGGCGAACTCAATGAAAAAGCCAACCGCCTGGCCCATCGCCTGTGCGCCCTCGGCGTCGGGCCCGACACGATCGTCGGCCTGTGCGTCGAGCGCTCCTTCGACATGATCATCGCTCTGCTCGGCGTCCTCAAAGCCGGCGGCGCCTATCTGCCGATCGATCCAGACTATCCGAAAGACCGCATCGCCTTCATGATCGACGACGCCG
>JBFXJV010000510.1:0-2524 GCA_050174515.1 Methylocystis sp. | reverse complement strand
ATGACGATTGTCCTCGTAAGCTCGTGCTGCGCCTTACCAGCGGTAATGCGAGAAGGCGCGGTTGGCCTCCGCCATGCGATGGGTGTCTTCGCGCTTCTTCACCGCGGCGCCGCGGTTGTTGGAGGCGTCGAGCAGCTCGGCCGACAGCCGGTCGACCATGGTCTTGTCGTTGCGGGCGCGGGCCGCGGTGATGATCCAGCGGATGGCGAGCGCCTGACGGCGTTCGTTGCGCACTTCGACCGGCACCTGATAGGTGGCGCCGCCGACACGACGGGAGCGCACTTCGATCGCCGGCGCGACATTGTCGAGCGCCTGCTTGAACACCGCGAGCGGATCGCTCTTCGCCTTGCTCTCGACCTGATCGAGCGCGCCATAGACGATCTGCTCGGCGACCGACTTCTTGCCGTCGTACATGATCGAGTTCATGAATTTCGCGAGAACGACGTCGCCATATTTGGCGTCCTCGATAACTTCGCGCTTTTCCGCCCGATGACGTCTCGACATCGCCGTGTCTCCTTACTTCGGACGCTTCGCGCCGTATTTCGAACGGCGCTGCTTGCGGTCCTTGACGCCCTGGGTGTCCAGCACGCCGCGCAGAATGTGATAGCGCACGCCGGGAAGGTCCTTGACGCGGCCGCCGCGGATCATCACCACCGAGTGCTCCTGAAGATTGTGGCCTTCGCCCGGAATGTAGCCGATGACCTCGAAGCCGTTGGTCAGGCGCACCTTGGCGACCTTGCGCAGCGCCGAGTTGGGCTTCTTGGGCGTCGTCGTATAGACGCGCGTGCACACGCCGCGCTTCTGCGGACAGGCCTGCAGATGGCGGGCCTTCTCCCGGTAGGTCGGCGCTTGGCGCGGCTTGCGGATCAACTGGCTGATCGTCGGCATTCAATAGGTCCTTCGCGGATTGCGAATGGCGGATGTCGGGTCCCGGCGCGCATGGCCTTAAGACATGCGCAAACGAGCGAAGCGCCGATGGCCGCAAGGGCCAAGGCGCTTCTAACGCAGAGGATCCCGGAATCCGGGATCGTGCCTTCCTGTCCGACGTGTCTTTGGACGAGTTCTGATCGAAAAAGTCCTGCAACTTTTTCGAGAACGCGTCCGAAGCGCCGGTATGATTACCAATTACGCTTGGCGGTCACAGGCAAGGCGACAGCGTTTAAGTTCGAAGGATCGAGAGCGAGGCGCTCGCGACGGCGTGAACTTACGGCCTGTCGAAAGTGCGCGGAACCTAATGGCGGCGCCGCGCCGCGTCAAGCGGAGAGTGAGACGTTCCGAAAGAAATTCGTCTGACGTTAAGCGGCGTTTTCTTTCCGGGCGGCCTCAAGAATGCGCACGACCCTTTTCGATCGAGATCAATCATCATCAAATAGGCGCGCACGCCGCCGAGCGGACGGCTGCGCCCCCGCTCCCGAGACTTGATCTGCTCCAGGGTGAAGCCGAACGTGCGGGCGAAATTCTCCTGCGATAGTCCGGTCCTTTTGCGGATTGACTTCACGTCAAGTCGACGGTGAGGGCAGGCGTTGCTCTGGATGCCCGCTTTCGCGGGCATGACAGCGCGGATCGCCGCGCCAACATCACCCGCTGAACGGATTGCACAGTTCGACGCCGAGACCGGAAAAATCCCGCTCATTGCGCGTCGCCAGAATTGCGCCATGGGTGATCGCGGTCGCCGCCATCAGCGCGTCGGCCATGTGCAGCATGCGTCCGGCGTTGTTGGCGTTTGCGCGCAGGCGGCCGGAGAGGCGCGCAATGTCGAGGTCGACCGGCAAGGCGCGCGCGCCAAACTGGGCGAAGACGCCCTCGACAAACAGGGTGAGCCGGGCGCGCCGCTCCGGCGGCGCCCGGTCGAGCCCGAAGCTCAGCTCCTCGAACAGGATGACGCTTACGCAAAGATCGCTCTCGCGCCGCAGGAAGGCGACGACGCCCGGATCGGGCCGAGGGCTCCCGGCTTCGGACACCACATTCGTGTCGATGAGATAAAGCGCCACTTTATTCCGGCATCGTCACGGGACGGTCCGGGCCGCGCTGCGGCGCCTCGAATTCGACGCCGCCGACGCGTTCGCCGATCGCCAGCAGCGCATGGCCGAGATGTTCCTTCGAACGCGTGCGCTCATATTCTTCCATCGAGATCACCACGCACGGGTTCTGCGCGCCGATCACCTGCGGCTTGCCGGCGCGCGCGAGGCGCAGGACCTCCGAAAGGCGCGCTTTCGCGTCGGCTACGGACCAGTTCATTTTGCCATCCTTCCATGTTCTGGATAGACTAGACCATACCAGTCTATATTTCAAGAACACGGATTCGTGGCGCGCCCGTCAGTAGGCGGCGAGGTCTGGCGTTGCTCCAGATGCCCGCTTTCGCGGGCATGACACGCGCGTCGCACGAACACGCCGCAAATCGTCGCAGGCGGCGAAGGGGCCTTTTAACGGCGCCGCGAAAGCCGGTAAGTTCACGCTGAAATAACGGGGAGGTACCGGTCGCATGAGCCATGTCGCCCAAGAGCTGCACGAAGAATTTCCGCAA
>JBFXJV010000509.1:0-2528 GCA_050174515.1 Methylocystis sp. | reverse complement strand
GACGCTCTTCCGATCTGCTCGGTCGCCTTGCTTTGTTGATCGGGGACGGTTCCCACTTTGATCGCGCGGAAGAGAGACGGCAGCGCGGCGCCGACCGCAAGGCTCGCGAGGACGGCGAGCGCGAGAACGGAGCTTTTACGGGTCATGGTCGATGTGAATCGGCTCCGTGGCGAATAATCTTCCTGGGGTAGCATTGGCGCGCCGCTCGAGCTATCGGCCGGCGCGGCGAATATGGGGATATCGCGCGTCGGGCTTTCACTCCTTAAAGGAGTTGCCCGGCGCGGTCCATGCGAGCGCGCGCGGTTCTTTCGCACATATCACGGTTATTAAAAAGAAAAGACCCATTAAATGGGGGGCGCCGCAAAGGCTTTGGCACGGCGCGTCGGCGACAGCGGAAAGACCCGATTTCGCCGCAGCTTTCAGGACGAGAATTTATGAATCTCCTCGCTCTTTGCGCAAGCGCTCCCAATAATCGAGGCGCTTGGCGATTTCGCGCTCGAATCCGCGCTCGGCCGGATGGTAGAATTTCTGTCGCGGCAGCAAATCAGGCCAGTAGTTCTGACCCGAAAAGGCCTCGGGCGAATCATGGTCATATTCGTAGCCCGCGCCATAGCCCTCTTCGCGCATCAATTTCGTCGGCGCATTGAGAATGATCTTCGGCGGCGCCAGCGAGCCCTTCTCCTCGGCGACGCGCTGGGCGCGCTTATAAGCGACATAGGCGGCGTTGGATTTGGGCGCGGTCGCCACATAGATGACGGCCTGCGCCAAAGCGAGTTCGCCTTCGGGACTCCCGAGAAAGTCATAGGCGTCCTTTGCCGCGTTGGCGACGACGAGCGCCTGCGGATCGGCGAGTCCGATGTCTTCGACCGCCATCCGCACGATGCGCCGCGCGAGAAACAGCGGATCTTCGCCGGCGGCGAGCATGCGCGCGAGATAGTAGAGCGCGGCGTCGGGGTCGCTGCCGCGAACGCATTTGTGCAGCGCGCTGATGAGATTGTAATGGCCTTCCTGCCCCTTGTCGTAAATCGGCGCGCGGCGCTGCACCACCTCGACCAGCCCCGAACGATCGAAGATTTCGCCGGGTTTCGCGGCCCGCCAGATTTCCTCGGCGAGCGTCAGCGCGGCGCGGCCGTCGCCATCCGCCATGCCGACGAGCGCCGCGCGCGCATCCGCGTCGAGCGGCAACGGTCTGCCCTCCGCCTTCTCGGCGCGTTCGAGCAGCCGTTCGATCGCCGTTTCGTCGAGCGCCTTGAAGGTCATCACCCGTGCGCGCGACAGCAGCGCCGCATTGAGCTCGAACGATGGGTTTTCCGTCGTCGCGCCGATGAGCGTGATCGTGCCGTCCTCCATCACCGGCAAAAAGGAATCCTGCTGGGCGCGGTTGAAGCGATGTATCTCGTCGACGAACAGCAAAGTCCCCTGCCCGGCGGCGCGGCGCGCGCGCGCGGCCTCAAAGGTCTTCTTCAACTCGGCGACGCCGGAGAAGATCGCCGAAATCTGCACGAAGGCGAGCCTGGTTTCATGCGCGAGCAACCGCGCCACCGTGGTCTTGCCGGTGCCGGGCGGTCCCCAGAAGATCAGCGAACCAAGCGCGCCGGCGCGGATGAGCCGCGTCAGCGCGCCGTCGGGGCCGAGCAGATGGTCCTGCCCCGCAACCTCGTCGAGGCGGGTCGGCCGCAGCCGGTCGGCGAGCGGACGCGGCGCGTCGTCTTCGAGCTTCGCGGCTTGGAAAAGATCGGACATCGTCACTGATTAACATAGCGAAGCGGCGCGCCTATGAGAATTCAGGCTATCTTCATGCCCCATTTTCGCTATTGGTGGATTTATTGCGCTTTCGGGCGCAATATGCGCTCGACAATCGCAAGGGGTGCGCTAGTGTCCAATGTTCAAAAGATCAGCGTCTCGCTAACCAATCAGCAAATGGCGAATGTCCGGGCGGCTATTGAGTCGGGCGAATATGCGACTCCAACCGAGGTCATTCGGGACGCGATGCGAGATTGGCAGGCGAAACGCGAAGCGCGCCAAGATGAGTCTCGTCGCCTCCGTCAGAGATGGGATGAAGGAAAGGCGAGCGGCGACGGCGGACCTGTAGATTTCGACGCGCTAAGGCGCGAAGCGCGGAACCGCCTCAAGGATAAGAACGCAGCCGCGCCGAACGGCGACTGAGTTTCGGTGGAGCAAGCAGGCACGCGAGGACTTGCTGCTGATCTACCTTGCAACTGGCGCTGACAATGTCGCCGCCGCGGAACGGATCTATGATCGACTCGACGTCCTCGCTGCGATGCTGAAAGAGCAACCGAGAATGGGACCGCGACGCAAAGACTTTCGGGCCTAGGCGCGGATGCTCGTCGAGCGCCCGTACGTCATTCTCTATGAATTGACGCCCGACACGGATGACGGCCCGGTCGAGCTTATTGAGATTGTGCGCGTCATCGACGGGCGGCGCGATCTTCCGGGCCATGCGTAACGCAGCGTTCATAGAAAATTTGGGCGCTTCCGCCCGATGCAGCGTGAGCTACCCGATTTCC
>JBFXJV010000508.1:0-2531 GCA_050174515.1 Methylocystis sp. | reverse complement strand
CTCTAGCCAAGGAAAAAAAGAGAAAGGTTGCCGCAGAGATGCAGACAAAGGGACGGGAAAGCACGTTTCTTTCGTCAGGCGGTTCCGGTAAATCAAGCACGTTCGGCGGTTAACGCACATGGACACCCGCGCAAAAGAACTTGTTCGGATTAGCGACGATGGTTTTTCCGCGCGGACAAGCCTTGTGTCTTGGTGGCAGGAATGCGCCGAGCAGTTCTATCCCATGCGGGCAGACTTCATGGCAACGAATCTCGTTGGCCGAGATTTTGTCGGAAACCTCATGGACGCCACGCCTGTCTTGGCTGCGCGTGACCTGAAGAACCTTATCGCGTCGATGCTGCGCCCGAACGGTTCGGATGGGTCTTGGCTTTCCATGACGATCGACAGGCAGGACAAGCTTGAAAAAGACTTGTCGGCCCGTCGGTGGCTTGAATGGGCGACAGGATTGCAGCGCCGAGCCATGTATGACCGCGTGGCTCAATTGCGAAGGGCTTCCGATGAAACGGATGGCGATTATGCCGTATTCGGGCAGGGTGTATTAGGCTGTCCTATCAATATGAAGAACCTTGCCTTCGCGTTTAAGAACCATCATCTGCGCGATACCGTTTGGTTTGAAAACGCTGAAGGGTTGATAGACCAGATATTCGTTAATCTGAATCTGACTGTGCGCCAAGCCGAGCAGCTTTTCCCCAAAAAGCTTGCGCCACAAATCTATCAGCAAGACATTCTCACAAAAGACCCGAACAGAAAAATAGCGATCCGGCATTGTGTCGTGCCTTCCGAGTTCTACGCCGGGGCTAAAAAGTATAACATGCCGTTCGTCTCGATCTTCGTTGACGTTGAAAATCAGCACGTCATTCAGGAGCGCGGAAGCTGGACGAAACGCTATTGCATCCCGCGCTGGCAAACCGTTAGCGGATCGCAGTACGCCTATGCGCCGTCGGTTGTCGCCGCGACGCCGGACGCTAGGCTCATTCAGGCCATCAGCCTTACGCTTCTTGAGGCCGGAGAAAAATCAGTCAATCCGCCAATCCTCTATCCAGAAGGTGTTCTGCGCGACGATCTTCAGCTTATGGCGGGCGGCGCGACGCCGTACGATCCTGATTATGACGTTCGGACTGGTCAGATCGTCACGCAGGTTCTTGGTGATAGGTCTAATCTTCAATTCGGGTTGGCCTTGCATGAGCGGGCGAAGGACAACATCACGAAAGCCTTCATGCTCGACAAGCTTTCGATGGCTCCGCTCACAAAAGAAATGACGGCATACGAAGTCTCGAAGCATATCGAAGAGTTTGTCCGCAACGCCCAGCCTCTCTTTGGCCCGACAGAGCCGGAATATAACGGCCAGCTTTGCGAAATGGTATTTGACGAGCTTCTTCACGCCGGGGCGTTCGGCCCGCCTGAAGACATTCCGCAGAGCCTTCGCGGCGACGAAGTTAAGTTTGTTTTTGAATCGCCGTTCCATCGGTCGGTTGATCGCCAGAACGTCGAGCTTTTCATGCAGGGTAAACAGCTATTGGCCGAAGCCGTCGCGCTCGATCCGTCAAGCGCGAAGATTATCGACGTTCGCAAAATGCTGCGTTTGGCTCTTACAGGCTCCGGCATTCCTTCCGATTGCATCTATTCAGACGACGAAATGGCGGAGATGGACGCGAAGGATCAGCAGATGCAACAAGCGCAGCAACTTCTCGGCGTTCTTGGCCAAGGGGCTGAGGTTGCCAAGAACATAGGGGAGGCGCGTCAGGCGCTTCAGGTGTAGCCGTGGTCGATCAATTCAAGCGCAAGGCGGTCAACAAAAGAGCGCCCGCCGTTCTGTGGCCATCACTTACCGAACATCAAGAACGCGCCATTCTCGCCGTTTACAGAGGCGAGGCCAATGCGGAAATGCAGAAGATGGCAATGGACTGGATCATTAAGGAAGCCTCTCGCTTCGGAGAGATTTCATACGACGAAACAAACGAAAGAAACACAACCTTTAACGAAGGTCGGCGCTGCGTCGGCTTTTTTTTGACGCGGATTCTTCTTGATCCGCTTGGCACTTACGCAACAGTAAAAGGAAACAAACATGCCTGAGAATATCCCCGCTCAACAAACGCCTTCCTCTCCTGCCGCAGCGCCGGAACCTAAAGCCGCTGCGCCTGTAAGCGCGGATGCACCTGCGTCTAAGCCTGAAGGCGACGGTTCCGGCGACAAGCCAGCTTCATCTTTCGGCGCAGGCGACGCGGCCACGTCGCAAGCAGCCCCGCAGGACTGGCCGGAGGATTGGCGCTCTCGGCTTGCTGGCGGCGACGAAAAGCTTTTGAAGCGCCTCGAAAGGTTTAACGGCCCGCGCGACATTGTGGATTCGTTCCTTGAGGCCGACAAGAAAATCCGTGGCGGAAAGATCAAGACAGCTTTTCCAGATAACGCGACGCCGGAGCAGATCACGGCGTGGCGTAAGGAAAACGGAATCCCAGAGACGCCGGACGGGTACGACATTAAGAACCTTGGCGATGGCTATGTGGTTGGCGAGGCGGATATGCCGCGCGTCA
>JBFXJV010000507.1:0-2538 GCA_050174515.1 Methylocystis sp. | reverse complement strand
TTCTTCATTGGGGACGCGCTAGCCGGCGACCTTGGACGCCTTCTGGCCAACCGAGAGGGTCGCCGCCGCCTTGCCGCCGGCCTTCAGCCTGTCGCTGGTTTCTGCGATCCAGATTTTGACGACGCCGCTCCCCGGCGCGCAGGTGAAGCTTCCCAGGCTGTCGTCGCTCTCCGGGACGCCATAGCCAAGATAGATGCTGTCGGCGTCCTTTTCCTCCAGTCCGCCGAGCGTCCAGACGCGCTGACTGGTTTGGGCACCAAGGCCGGACAGCGCGAGAATGGACAGGACGCCCGCCAGGGCGAATGTTCGATGCACGAGTCCCTCCCTGCGCGGACGCGCCGACCGTCGCGCCGCCTTGCGCTCGCGCGCGCGGCGCCTATAGTCCCGCGCGCAATCGCCGCCCGCCGAGCCAGAGCCAAAATGACCCGCCCGAAAAAAGAAATCAAACGCGTCGTCCTTGCCTATTCCGGCGGGCTTGACACGTCGATCATCCTTAAATGGCTACAGACGACCTATGGCGCCGAAGTCATCACCTTCACCGCCGACCTCGGCCAGGGCGAGGAGCTCGAGCCCGCGCGCGCCAAGGCGCTGTTGCTGGGGGTGAAGCCTGAAAACATCTTCATCGAAGATTTGCGCGAAGAATTCGTGCGCGACTATGTCTTCCCGATGTTCCGCGCCAACGCCCAATATGAAGGGCTCTATCTGCTCGGCACCTCGATCGCGCGTCCGCTCATCGCCAAGAAGCAGATCGAAATCGCGCGACAAACGGGCGCGGACGCCGTCTGTCACGGCGCGACCGGCAAGGGCAACGACCAGGTGCGGTTCGAACTCGGCTATTATGCGCTGGAGCCCGACATTACGGTGATCGCGCCCTGGCGCGAATGGGAGTTCGCGTCGCGCGGCGATCTTCTCGCCTTCGCTGAAAAGAACCAGATACCGATCGCCAAGGACAAGCGCGGCGAAGCGCCGTTCTCGACCGACGCCAATCTTCTGCACACGTCTTCGGAAGGCAAGGTGCTCGAAGACCCGAGCCAGGAGACGCCGGATTACGTCTATTCGCGGACCGGCAATCCCGAGGATGCGCCAAGCGCGCCGCAATATATTACGATCGACTTCGAGAAGGGCGACCCCGTCGCCGTCGACGACGTGAAGCTCTCGCCAGCGGCGCTGCTTGCCAAGCTCAACGATCTCGGACGGCTTCATGGCGTTGGGCGACTCGATCTCGTCGAAAACCGCTTCGTCGGCATGAAGTCGCGCGGCATGTATGAGACGCCGGGCGGCGCGATTCTCATCGTCGCGCATCGCGGGATCGAGAGCCTGACGCTCGATCGCGGCGCCGCGCATCTTAAGGACGAGCTGATGCCGCGCTATGCCGAGCTGATCTATAACGGATTCTGGTTTTCGCCGGAGCGCGAAATGCTGCAGGCGGCCATCGACAGGAGCCAGGAGCATGTGACCGGCCGGGTTCGCCTCAAGCTCTACAAGGGCTCGGCGACGCTGGTCGGCCGCGAGAGCCCCTGGTCGCTTTACGATCAGGACCTCGTCACCTTCGAGGAGGGCGGCGCCTATGATCAGCGCGACGCCGAAGGCTTCATCAAGCTCAACGCTTTGCGGCTGCGCACGCTGGCCAAGCGCGCGGCGCGTGGGACGAAATCTTAACCGACCTCCCTCATTCCATTCGGCCGCCAAATCGGTTAGTATGTTGCGTATGCAGGAAGAGCTTTCAAAGCTGATCGAGGCGGCGCGAACTGCGCCGCCGATGAATGCGAGTGAAAGGGAGGCGCAGCGCCGGAGCTTCGCCTATGGAAACACTGCGTTCGAAAATCCGATGATCACCCGAGAGATGGTCGACCGCGAAGCCGAAAAACTCGCTACTGGCGTCGCCAATGGCGAATCGGGACAGCGATAGGATTCGCCGGCACAGCGTTGCAGACCAGCCGAATCTGGTCAGCGACCCGATCGCCCGGGCCGAAGCTGAAGCCCGCAATGGTCTGAAGCAGTTCGATCTCGGGTTGCAAATTGTGGAAGATGCATTGCCGAAAGGCTTGGCGTTTCGCTGGCGGCCTTCAATGATTCAGGCGCTGCATCGGGAAGCATTAATCGGGATCAGCGAGTTTGCCGGAAACTGGCGACCGGCAGGAGTTGGCATCGAAGGCAGCGCGCATCAGCCG
The DNA here is from genome assembly GCA_050174515.1 of Methylocystis sp. GTDB lineage: Bacteria > Pseudomonadota > Alphaproteobacteria > Rhizobiales > Beijerinckiaceae > Methylocystis. Next base: position 367 of record JBFXJV010000507.1, on the reverse strand, counting down.
GTCGGAGCGCATCTTGTTCCGGAATACGTTGAGGAACTCTGCGATTACCTTAACGATCATCGTGACGACACGACGCCCATTCACCGATCGGCCTACGCCATGTGGCGTCTTAATTGGGTTCATCCATTCCCCGACGGGAACGGCAGGACGTCACGAATTTTCTCATACGTTGTTCTGTGCGTCGGATTGGGTTTTGCGCTACGTGGCTCGACCACGATACCCGACCAGATCGTCGCCAATCGTCAGCCTTATTTCGATGCTCTGGAGAAGGCAGATGCTGCCTGCAAATGCGGTGAAATAGATGTGTCGGCGATGGAGAATCTACTGAAGCGATTGCTTGCGGTTCAATTGACCGGCCTTTTTGATA
>JBFXJV010000506.1:0-2539 GCA_050174515.1 Methylocystis sp. | reverse complement strand
AGTTCCCTTGATAGGCAAAGGATCCATTTCGTTATAGGCGCGACGATTCTTGATGCCTGTGAGCGTGTCGCGAGTGAGAGCAATTCGCATTTCGTCAGGCGTCATATCTGCCGTGCGCTTTGCGTAGATCGCCTCAAGAACTGACGGCTGTTTCGGAATCTCGCCAACGACGCGCGGAGGCGGCTCTACCCGTGGAGCAGGCTCTTCCGGATCCGGAGGCGGCGAAAGTCCTTCCTCGGCCCGCACGCGATCGGCCTCTTGCAGCAGGCTTTCCGCTCTAGCGTTCGCCTCAATCCAGCGCTCAGGAACCGGCTCAAACCTGCCGGAAGGCACATCCGATACATCTACCGGCTGATCACGTAATAATTGCTCGGTTGCCACTTTTAGGCGTTCGACATGAGCATCCATGTCTGCGATATCAACGGGCTTCCCAGGCAATGAATCGACATACGTATGTTGGGCATGTCGCAGCGTCATCAGAGACTCGATTTCATCAGCCTTGAACGATCCGCCCCATTCAACCATTCTATTCCAAAAGCGCTCGCCTTCCGCGCGTTGCTTTGGCGATAAATGCGTGATCGCTCCAAACCCAAGCCCAAGCAAAAAGTCTATCGTGAGCGCTGTTGGGTCAAACGCCTGGAATTGGCCTTCCGCTGCGGTATCTTCCAGGATCAATTCGCTAACGCCGCGCATGGCGGCTCCTTGAACGACATTAAATCCAGCGCCCCCTAGCAGCATTCTCTGCCACAAGCTTTTGCCGAAAATTGGCATATAGATTCCTACCCCAAGCCCTGCGGCTTGCGCTGCCCCAACAGCAATCGCCTTGTCAGCGGAAACGCCTTTTCTAGCCAAATCCTCGGTAATGGATAATTGAGTTACGCCAATCAGGGCATAGGGAGACGCAATGAGAAGCGGGATGGATCCTAGCAGCGTTCCGACAACCTCGCCTGCAGCGCCAACTTCGCCTGGCTCGGGTGTCCAATAATCAACAGCGTTTCCGAATATTTCATCATGCGTTCGGAAATAACGCTCTTGCAATTCGGTTCCGCCCGTAATGGCGTCGATTGCAATTGGGATCGTAGCGCCCGCCATGCTGACGGCGCGCCCCGCCTGAGCGCCGACGCGCATGGCATACATCCCGGTTCCGCGCAAGAATCCATCAAATGCGCTAGGCTCCGGCGCTTGGACCGGCGCAAGCGTCATCATCCATTCGTCTGTCTCGCGCTGGTACAGATCAAGGCTCATTACATGCCCAGCCTTTGTTTGGCAATGCCTTCCTGATATTCGGCTTCCTCTGCGCTCACGGTAGGCATCGTATAGCCGACTTGAGGAAGCGGGTGATTGAAATCAATGATTATCCTGTCGCCATTTTTGTCCACGAGAAACCCGCCTGGCGTTACAAAGGAATACCTGCCATCGCCTATAGACTTTAGTTGCATGTCGCGCAGTTTATACCGATCAACCTTGTTATCCAGCCTTCCGCTCATAACGAGAGCATCTATTCGTTTATATAGGCCGTCCTTGAATTCCTTTTTCGACATTCCATAAGGCATCACTGTATATAACCCGTTCCATTTCTCAACGCCTCCCGTTGCAAGCTTTACGGATTCCTCAAACAGATCCCGCTTAAGCGTGTCTTTGGCGTGCCCTGCATCAGAGACTTTTGCCGCATAGATAGAAAGTGCCGCCTGATATACGTCACTTCTTGCTCTGGCCTGTCCTTTGTAAGCATCGCCAGTAATGCGCTCAAATTCAGCCCTGAATTCAGTGTCTGCAGGCATCGGCCATAACTTTCCTTTATCCGGCTTCCCGTCCTGCGTTTTCGGCGGCCTTAGAATTTCTTGCCCGCGCAGCATTTGCGCAGCCGCTTCAGTCCTTCCGCGCGCCGAATACACGCCAGCTATAGCCGATACCGGATCGTCTGGCGCAATCTGCGCCATCAGAGATAAATAGCCGTCAAAATCATTTCCAGATGCCGTCTGAATCTTGGCGAAATAGGCCAGCTTTTCATGCCATGACGCGCTTTTAAGCGTCTCCGTTACAGCTTCTTGCTCTCCAGGCGTTAACGGTTTCATATCCGCGCCATACTTGGCGCGCATTTCCTTTGCAAGATCGTAACGCGCTTGCAGCGCTTGTCCATCAGGGTTGGCCAAATCAAGCGGCTGAGCCGCAACGTCAGATTGATCAATGACGCCTTGGCGCACGGCAAATGATACGGGAGACTGATCGAGCAATCGTTTCTGGTTCTCATTGATTAACCTGAGCTTGTCGATCAACGTTATATCGAATTTTGTCGGATCCTTGCGAACCTCGGATTCAAGCCGCGTCAAATACGCTTCCTGCTGAACCGGAGTCAAGCGCCTAAACTCTCCGGTTGCCTTCGCGGTAGCCGCCATTTGCAACGCATCGCCTTCAAGTTCTGTTCCGCGCGCAGCCGATACAATTGACGCAATCTGTTCTTCGCGCGGCTCGAATCCAGACAGGATTATAGAGTTTAGCGAATTGATCTGTTTCTCAAGCCTGCGATCAGCTGTAGACC
>JBFXJV010000505.1:0-2562 GCA_050174515.1 Methylocystis sp. | reverse complement strand
CAAAAAAACGGCAGGCCGGCGCATTGTGCGCCAGCCTGCCCGCGTTCGGGAGCCAGGAGGGGACTGGCTCTGCCCGACGCTCTTCTTTGCGGAGACCGGCTGCGGGCGGGTGCAGTGTGTCGGCCTCGACGCAAGAAGTTCGCTACGCCGGCTTAGCCGGCGCCCTTCACGGGAACGGCGAGGAATTTCGCCCCGTCCGCAGACTTCACTCGCAGCAGCACCGAGCGGCGGCCCTCCTTTCGAGCGGACACCAGCGCGGCGGCGAGATCGCGGCCGGAGCTGACCGGCTGACCGCCGGCCTCGACGATGACGTCGCCCCTGCGCAGTCCCTTTTGCGCGGCGGCGCCGGACGGATCGAGATCCGTTACGAGGACCCCTTCGCGACCCGCGCCGCGCACCTCGGTCGCCGGCACGACGTCGATGCCGAGGCCGGACAGTTCGGGACCGCTGTCCGAATTTTCGTAGTCGGCGTGCGCCTCATGCTCTTCGGGCAAGACGCCGAGTTTGAGCTTTACGCTCTTTTCGGCGCCCGAGCGCTGATAGGTGAGGTCCACCGTCTTGCCGGGGCCAAGGGCGGCGATGCGACGCGCCAGATCGCGCGGGGTCTCAATCTTCTCGCCGTTGACCGCGACGATCACGTCGCCCGCCTTCAGGCCCGCGTCTTCAGCCGGCGCGCCTTTCTGCGGCTGCGCGATCAGCGCGCCCTTAGTGGACTTCAGACCCATGCTGTCGGCGATTTCCTGCGTCACATTCTGAATCTTGACGCCGATCCAGCCGCGCGACACGGAGCCCTTTTCCTTGAGCGCCGCGACGACGTCCTTGGCGACCTCGGTCGGGATCGCGAAGCCGATGCCGATCGAACCGCCCGACGGCGAATAGATCGCGGTGTTGACGCCGATCACATTGCCATGCGCGTCAAAGGCGGGGCCGCCCGAGTTGCCGCGATTGACCGGCGCGTCGATCTGCAGAAAATCGTCATAAGGGCCTGCGCCGATATCGCGCCCGCGCGCCGAGACGATGCCGGCGGTGACCGAGCCGCCGAGGCCGAACGGATTGCCGACCGCGATCACCCAGTCGCCGACGCGCGGCGCCGACGTGCCCCAGTCGACATGGGGCAGCTTCTGGCCGTCGTTGATCTTGAGCAGCGCCAGGTCAGTGCGCTTGTCCTTGCCGACGACCTTGGCCGGCAGCGTGCGGCCGTCATCGAGCGCGACCTCGACTTCATTGGCGTGTTCGACGACGTGATTGTTGGTCACGACATAGCCGTCAGGGCTGATGATGAATCCGGAGCCCTGCGACATCGTCATGTGTTTTTGCGGACGGCCCAGGCCCTGTTCGCCGAACCGCTTGAAAAAGCGATACATCGGGTCGTCGGGCGACATGTCGGGCATCTCGAAGGCGCCGCCTTGCGTATCCTCGACCGCCTTGACCTTGATGGCCACGACGGCAGGTTTCACGCGCTCGACGATGTCGGCGAAAGATGCGGGTCCGGCGGAAATGACCGATCCCGAAAGCGGCGCTTCGGCGTAAGCCGGCGTCAGCGGCGCCGGACTGATGGCGGCGCCAAGCGCGAATGCGGCCGTTGCGCCAATCAGCGCAAGGCGGGACGCTCGGCGCGGCGCTTCCACGGCGCGGTCGCGAGGATTGATTGCGATAGGCATTTCTCGAAAATCTCCATCTCTGCGCGACGCCCCGCGGAGGAGAAGCGCAACGTCGCCGCGAGTAGAAGATGGAGATGGCCGCTTTGCCGGCCAATGGCGGCGGGATGAAACTTTCGTAAGGCGGCGCTCCCGAGGAGCTCGCGCTGCGGATTCTATGCCGCCGCAGCGCCGTTCCCGCCTCCGCAAAGAAAAGCGCGGCGCCTGCCGCAAGCGGCGGTCAACTCCTCGAGAGCGGCGAAGCGTCGCGCCTCGGGCGCCTCAATAGGGTTTCGATCAATCGACCACAGCGACAGCGGACGCTCATCGCGACGACCGAACTCCGGCGATGCGTTCACAGCCAGCCGGCGCGACGGAGCCGATAGTAGAGATAGGCGCAAATCGTCGCCGTCACGCCCAGCACGACGAAATAGCCATGTTCCCACCTGAGCTCCGGCATGTGCTCGAAATTCATGCCGTAAATGCCCGCGATGGCTGTGGGCACGGCGAGAATTGCGGCCCATGCCGCAAGCCGGCGGGCAATGTCAGTCTGCTGCATCTGCGCGTTCATCAGGCTTGCTTCAAATGCGAAGGCCAGAGTCTCGCGCATCGTGTCGATGCGCTCTTGCGCGCGGCGCAGATGGTCGCGCACGTCACGGAAATGCGGTCGCATCTCACGATCAATCGCGACGACGTCGCTGCGCTCCAAACGACGGCAAACATCTGAAAGCGGCGTCGCGGCGTTACGCAGGTGCAGAAGGTCGCGCCGCAAACTATAGAGTTGCTCGATCTCCGCCCTGCCCATCGTCGTCGCGAGCACGTGATCCTCGATGTCCTCGACCTCGTTGTTGATGGTTTCGAGCACTGGGAAGTAATTGTCGACGATGAAATCAAGAATGGCGTAGACGATGAAGTCCTCGCCCTC
>JBFXJV010000504.1:0-2564 GCA_050174515.1 Methylocystis sp. | reverse complement strand
CTTCGCCAAGATCAAGCACTGGATGCGACAGGCGCAGAAACGCAGCGTCGAAGACGCATGGCGATACATCGGCCGTCTGGCGCAAGACATCGAAGCCGACGAATGCAAAAACTATTTCGAAAACGCTCGATACGCTTCCGTCAAAAAGTGAAACGCTCTAGTCGGCAGGGCGTCGTCATCGGTCCGGCCGCTGACGCCTGAAGCTGTATCGTCACACTGCGAGCCTAAAATAGGAGCGAAATCTTAGCCGCTTGTTTTGGAAGTGGAGCGTGGGCGTCCCTCTGATGATCGCCGCCATCGGGCGACAGTCGATCGATGGATCGACTACACTGAACTTTCGCAGCCTGTCAGCCTGTTTAAGCTATCTGACCTTGCCTGGCGGTCATTGCTTCAGTCTCGTGAATTGCGCGGGATCGACGATCGAGAATTTGGGGGGAGACGAGATGGACAACAAAGTCGTAAGCATTATGGCCGCGTTCGTCATAACGGTCGTTGTGCTTGCCGTGTCTTCCATGGCCCAGGCGGTCTTCGAGCCAGTGATATTTGCGATCTTCATCATCGCACTGATTTGGCCTCTGCAGAAAGAGCTCCAGTCCAGAATGCCAAGAGCTTTGGCGCTGCTGGCCACAATTGTCGTGACGCTGGGGGTCGTTATCTCGCTTACGTCGATGGTCATCTGGGGAGGCGGCGAGATCGCCGATTGGATCAGGCAAAACCTGTCCAAGATTGAGGCGACGTTCCGCAACTCGACGAAGTGGCTCGAAGAGCACGACATATTCGTCATGTCGCACGTGACGGAAAATTTCAATACGGCGTGGTTGGTCAGCGTCCTGAAAGCGGTGGCATCGCGGGTCAATGTTCTCGTCGGCTTCTCGCTTCTGGTCTTCATATTCCTGATAATGGGTCTCGCCGAGACAGAGGATTTCCAAATCCATATCGCCGGCTTGAAGGACGAAGAAACAAGTCGCCGCCTGTTGAGAGCGAGTCAGATGATTGGGACGAAATTCCGCAAATATATGCTCGTGCGCACAATCGCGAGCGTTGCGACCGGCATTGCCGTCGGCGTCTTCGCTAAGCTCATGGGTCTTGAGCTTGCGATCGCATGGGGAATTTTGGCGTTCGCGCTCAACTATCTGCCCTATATCGGATCGCTCGTCGTTACCATCCTTCCAGCGTTGTTTGCTTTCGTTCAATTCGATTCTTGGCAAACCGCGGTTTTCGTGTTGTTGGCGCTCGCCGTCATTCAGTTCGTCATCGGAAGCTATCTCGAGCCGCTCATTTCCGGTTCGGCGTTGGCGATTTCGCCGTCCGTCGTTACGTTCGCCGTCGTTCTCTGGACCTTCTTATGGGGCGTACCCGGAGCTTTCATCGGCGTTCCCCTGGCGATCGCGTTTCTCACGCTCTGCGCACAATTTCCGTCCACTCAGTGGATCGCCACGATGTTCTCTGGAGCGGCGCGCGCGCAAGCGTCGGCCCCAAACCGGACCGAAGCTGTCATGTAGTGAATGCAGAGGTCCGAACCGCCGATCTATGCGTTCTCTGCCGCACAGAAAGTTCCTCGCCGTCAGCGTGCCCAGAAAGCCGGCGAAGTGACGGCGTCAGGCCTTGCGTTGATGACGACGTAGTCGCAGTCTAGCGTCCCTCAGAAACAAGATGGGTTAAGCCGGAGACCGCCGCGGCCAAAGCGAAGAAAGTCTCCGCCATAAGCAGTTCGAGCGCGTCGTGAAGATCAACTTTCTCAGCAAGAGCATCGATCAGGGCGACTTCGCGTCCCGGGTCGCCATCGTGGCGACGATAGCGGCTACGACCCTCGCCGCCACTATCGTCTTCTGGAAGCTGACGGACCTTCTTCCCGCTGTTTTCGTCGCAATCCTCATTGCGCTCGCTTGGCGCGGCGCGGCTGAGCAAGTCTCAGGCCGCCTCGGCCTCTCATCAGGCTTATCACTTGCCATCGTCGCGCTCGCGTCACTCGCTACAGTCGTTCTGGCGCTGATGCTGTTCGGCGGTCAACTCGTTCGACAATATGACGAGATCGCTCTCGACGTACCCGCTGCGATCGGTCTGATCGAGCGTATTGTGGAAGAGCACCCGTGGGCCCGTTTCGTCGAGAAATTCCTGATTCATGTCGACTTCTCCAAGATGACGACCCCCGTCGTCCAGCAGTTTGGCGCGCTCCTCGGCACCCTCGGCAATGGATTGGCCTATGGGATTTTCGCCATCCTTGGCGCCGCTTATCTCGCCGCTGATCCAAAGCGATATGAGGCCGGGCTGCTCGCCCTGACGCCGGCGTCGAGACGACCAGACATGGCTCTGTTTCTCGAGCGTTCCTCCGCCGCCTTGCGGCAGTGGCTCTACATCCAACTCTATGTCGTCGGCATAAACGCGCTTTTCGCGGGCGCGGCGCTGTGGGCCGTCGGCGTTCCAGCGCCGCTGGCGCTTGCTACGATCAGCGGCGCTTTAGCGTTTGTTCCTTACTTCGGCTCGATCATCGCAATGATTTTCGGCGTGCTCGTCGCATTGCCGCACGGGCTGGACAGCGCGGCCCTCGCAGCGCTGGCGATCGG
>JBFXJV010000503.1:0-2578 GCA_050174515.1 Methylocystis sp. | reverse complement strand
GGCCAGGCGCCGTTAGTGCTGCTCGACGAAGTCGCCGCCCATTTCGACGCGAAGCGGCGCGAATCCTTGTTTCAGGAGCTTGAAACGCTGGGCGGGCAGATATGGATGACGGGCGCGGACCCGCTGCTGTTCGCCTCATTGCAGGGACGCGCGCAGATATTGCGTGTGACGCCGGGGAAGGTGGAGGGCGCTTCGCCCTCGCCCCGCTGAGCGTGAAAGCTCTGGCGGCTCGGCTGACCTCCGGTTCGCCTTGTGGATCGCCGCTGCAGCCGCGCCTGTGCTATTCCCGCCGCCATGGCCATCCTTCCCCCGCAGGCGCGCGCGCTTCTCAAATCGGTTTTCGGCTATGACGACTTCCGCCCCGGTCAGGCGGAGATCGTCGCCGCCGTGCTCGACGGCGGCCCGGTGCTCGCGGTCATGCCGACCGGCAGCGGCAAATCATTGTGCTATCAGCTCCCCGCGATCGTCGAAGGCGCGCTCACGGTGGTCGTCTCGCCGCTCATCGCGCTGATGCGCGATCAGGTGCGGCAGATGCGGGCGCTCGGCGTCGCGGCGGCGACGCTCAACTCCATGAACGGCCCGGAAGAAAATGACGACGCCCGCCGCGCCATGCGGGACGGCGCGTTGCGCCTGCTCTATGTCTCGCCCGAGCGGCTGATGATGGACGGACTCATCGCCGATTTGCGCCGCGCGGGGCCGCGTCGCCTCGCCATCGACGAAGCCCATTGCATTTCGGAATGGGGCCATGATTTCCGTCCCGAATATCGCGAGATCGGCCGCGCCGCCGAAGCGCTCGGCGATGTCCAGGTCATCGGTCTCACCGCCACGGCCGACGCGGCGACGCGCGCGGACATCGCCAGGCGGCTCTTTCCCTCGCCGCCACAGCTCTTCCTGCACAGTTTCGATCGGCCCAACATTGCGCTCAATTTCGCGCTGAAGGATCAGCCGCGCCGGCAATTGTCGCGCTTTCTCGAACTCCGCAAGGGTGAAAGCGGCATTATCTATTGCTCCTCGCGCCAACGCACGGAAGATTTGGCGGCATATTTCGCAGAGCAAGGCTATGACGCGCTCGCCTACCACGCGGGGATGGATCAGGCCGCGCGCAATCGTAACGGCGACCGTTTCCTGCGCGAGGACGGCGTCATCGCCGTCGCGACCATCGCCTTCGGGATGGGCGTCAACAAGCCGGACGTGCGCTTCGTCGCGCATGCCGACATGCCGTCATCGGTCGAAAGCTACTATCAGGAGATCGGCCGCGCCGGCCGTGATGGTCTGCCCGCCGATACGCTCACCCTGTATTCGCTCGACGACATGGCGTTCCGCCGCCGTCAGATCGACGAAAAACAGGTCGGCGAGGAGCGCCGCCGCATCGAACATGAGCGCTTCTCCGCGCTCGCCATGCTGTGCGAGACGCCGAGCTGCCGGCGCCAGACGCTGCTTGCTTACTTTGCCGAAGACGCGTCGCCCTGCGGGCGCTGTGACGTCTGCCAGGGCAGGATCGACGTCTTCGACGGCGTCGTCGCCGCGCAAAAGGCGCTCTCCGCCATCTATCGCACCGGCCAGCGTTTCGGCGCCGGACATATCGCGGATGTCTTGCGCGGCGAAGCGAGCGACGCCGTGCGCCGGCATGGCCATGACGCGATCAAGACCTTCGGCGTCGGAAAGGAATTCTCCAAATCGCAATGGTCGTCGATCATGCGTCAGCTCTTCGCCGCCGGCGCGCTGCGGACCGCAAGCGCGGAACATGGCGGGTTCGCTCTCACGCCAAAGGGCGAAAAGATTCTCCTTGGCGGCGAAACGATCATGCTGCGCGGCGACCCGTTGACGCGCCGTGAACGCCGCCAAAAAACTGCCGCCCGTCTCGACGAGACGACGGATCGCATTCTCGCGGCCCTGAAGCGCAAGCGGCGCGAACTCGCGCAGGAGGAAGGCGTGCCGGCCTATGTCATCTTCGCCGATCGCACGCTGATCGACATGGCGGAGAAACGGCCGGCGACGCTCGACGAAATGCTCGAAGTGCACGGCGTCGGCGAAAGGAAAGTCGCGCGTTACGGCGACGCCTTTCTGGAGACGCTGGCGGAGGCGCAGCGTTAGCTCCCTTAACCGCCCAGAATCATAAACTTAGCTGCTGGAACAGGCCTCTGCCCGCCCCCGGCGGAAAGCTTGTGGAGCGGCCCGAAAGCGCAGTTATTTCCGTGCATTTTGCAACGGTTCCGGGGTAAAATCGCCCTTCTCGAATCGAGGGTCGTTCGACCCCTTCACGAACAGGCCAAATGAGCGACAAAAACGAATTGAACGGCCCCGCGGAATATGGCGCGGAGTCCATCAGAGTGCTGCGCGGTCTCGACGCCGTCCGCAAGCGTCCCGGCATGTATATCGGCGACATCGATGACGGCACCGGCCTGCACCACATGGTCTATGAGGTCGTTGACAACGCCATCGACGAAGCGCTCGCGGGCCATGCGACCGATGTCGCCGTGACGCTCAACGCCGACGGATCCTGCACAGTCTACGATAATGGCCGCGGCATCCCGACCGACATTCATCACGAGGAAGGCGTGTCGGCGGCCGAAGTCAT
>JBFXJV010000502.1:0-2588 GCA_050174515.1 Methylocystis sp. | reverse complement strand
CAACTTTTTGATGGAGATGGAAGGGCTCAACTTCCCCGAGGCCGTCAAGCGTGTGGCTGAGATGAGCGGCGTGCCGTTGCCCGAGCCTGTCGATGACGTTAGTTTTCAACGGTCAAAGAAACAGCGCGACGAGAAAAAGCAGCTCGCCGAACAGGTCATCGAGCTAAATCAGGTCGCGCTCGAGTTTTGGGAAAAGGAGCTGCGAGGCAAGACGAATCTTGCCAAACAAGCGCGTGAATATCTCGCAGATCGCGGCATCTCAGAGGAGGTGCAGCAGCGATTTCGCATCGGCCTGTCGCCCGATAAATGGGACGGCTTGCTCGTTGTACTGCGTGATTTCGGGGCGGATGAAAAGGTCATTGCGCAGAGCGGGCTTGTCTCGGTAAATGAAGAAAAAGAACGCACGTACGACCGTTTTCGCGGACGAATAATGTTCCCTGTTCTCGACGTCAATGGGCGCCCCGTGGCTTTTGGGGCTAGAGCACTTTCGCCCGATGACGAGCCGAAATATCTTAATTCGCCCGAAACGCCGGCATATGTGAAAAGCGAACATCTTTACGGGCTGTTTCAAGGCAAGGAAGACATTAGGAAGAAGACCTTCGCGATCCTGGTCGAGGGCTATCTTGACCTGATCGCGCTGGCGCAGTTCGGTGTGAACAACGTCGCAGCGAGCCTCGGCACGGCGTTTACCGAGCAACAGGCGAAGCTGTTGGGGCGCTTCGCAAAGAGCGTCGTGATCAATTACGACGGCGACGCTGCGGGCATCAAGGCGGCGAGGCGGGCGATCGAACAGCTTTTGCCGCAGGATTTTGATGTAAAGGTTCTAGTGCTGCCCGACGGCAAAGACCCGGACGATTTTATTCGGGAGAATGGAACCGAGACCTACAACCGAGCCCGCGGCCAGGCCGAGCCCTTCATGGGATTCGCGATGCGAACTGCGGCAACGGGCCGTAACCTTAATAATCCCAAACAGAAAGCCGCGGCGATCGAGGATTTTCTACCGGTTGTCGCCGCCATCCGCAATAACATCCAGAAACGCGAGAGCTTTGACCAGGCGATGGAATATTTTCACGTCGAGGACACGGGCCTGAGACGGGAACTGTGGAATTCCCTCTCACAGCAGCGTCACGGCGTCTCGCCCGCGCTGACACAAAAGATATCGCGCGCCGCGCGTCCTAAGATCACCATCGCCGAACGCCGCCTGCTTGAATTACTCACGTACGACCGTGAACTCCGCGACACGGTCATTCCGATCATCGAGCCAAGCGATTATGAGCATTTAGCTACGGCGGATATGTTCGCGGCGTTTGTCGCCATCCAGGCAAAAAACCAGGACATCGGCCCTGAAGAGCTGATGGAACAGCTTGATGACGACGAAGATATGCTCCATGTCGCTCATGAGATACTTCAGGCCTCCCGGCCCCGCGGCGACGAACCTATCGACCGCGTGCTGCGCGACGCCGAGGACTGCATTTTTGCCCTACGCGGGATGGCTATTGGCCATCGCGTGGCCGAGATCAGCCGCGAGGCCGCCCTGGCTACGCAGTCGGGGAATATCAAGCTCGCAAACCAGCTTGCGGCGGAACAATTAGAACTCGAAAAGATGCGTCGCTCGCTTCAGCAACGCCTCGAATAATTGTGATATACTTTTCGATTTGATTATGAACGGCGGAGTGCGCAACTTTTCCGCCGCGGAAGCCGTTAGAATATTGAGAACAACTATCTACACAGCACATCAATCAAAGCCCATTTAGCTAGAAAATATGGCCGATTACGACGAAAAAGAAGACCTGCTCGACCGCCTGGTTGCCCTTGGCAAACGCCGCAAGGGGTTGAGCCTTGACCAGCTCCATCGCGAGCTGCCCGAAAACATGATGTCGCCCGACGAGATCGAGGACGTTTTAGAACGACTCGAGGGCGCAAATATTTCTGTCGCCGAGACGGACGCGCAGCTTCTTGAGCGGGCGTCAGGTTTGGCATTAGACGATGAGGAAGCCGCCGCTGAGGAAGAGGAAGAGGATCTCGACCTCGACCTGTCGGCCGGCGTTCTCGACAAATCTAACGATCCCGTTCGCCTTTACCTTCGCGAGATGGGCGTTGTGCCCCTGCTGAATCGCGAGGGCGAGGTCGCCATTGCAAAACGCATTGAGCGGGGCCAGATCAAGACCAATAAGACCATTTCGCGTTCGCCGATCGCGGTTGAAAGGCTGCTGAAGATGGGCGAGGACCTGATAGCGGGCAAGCAAGGCATCCGCGAGACAGTCGTCTTTAGCGAGCAGGCCGAGATCTCGGTCGAGGAAGACAAGGCCGAAGAGTACCTGCGCTGGACGCTCGAGGGCATCGAGAGCATTCGCGGTAACTTTCAGGTCGCGCTGAAATCCTGGACCCAACTGCTCAACGAACAGGAAAAGACCGCGGGCAAGAAGACGAAAAAGCTGATGCGCCTCAAGCGCAATACCGCTCGTCTGCGTCTCGACATCGCCCAGGAGATCAAGAACCTCAACCTGACGGAGCGTTCGCGCCAGGTGCTGATCGCCGCGATCCGCAAGGTCGTAAACGAGATCAAGGACGCTGAAAAAGCGATCAAA
>JBFXJV010000501.1:0-2593 GCA_050174515.1 Methylocystis sp. | reverse complement strand
CGTCGTCGTCGGGACTGGCGAGACCATTCCAATCGATGGGCGGGCGGTCGCCGGCGCCGCCTATGTCGATCAATCGACGTTGACCGGCGAAAGTCTTCCGAGGCCGCGCAATGTCGGAGATGAGGCGCTCGCTGGCGGCGTTCTGACCGACGGTCGGCTCGTGATTGAGGCTGAGCGCGTCGGCCAGGCCACAACGACCGGTCGGATCACGCGCTATATCCAGGAAGCGCTCGACCGCCCGGCCGACATCCAGACGGTGTCCAGCGTCTTCGCCGATCGACGCGTCGGCATTACGCTTGCCACGGCGGCCGGCGTCTTCGCTGTTACGCGCGACTGGCGGCGCATCGAATCCGTCTTCATGGTCGACTATTCCTGCGCCGTGAAGCTCGGCACGCCGATCGCGATCAAATCGGCAATGTATCGCGCCGCGCAAGAAGGCTGCCTGGTCAAGAGCGGCACGGCGATGGAAACGCTCGCCGGGGTCGACACGATCGTCTTCGACAAGACAGGCACTCTGACCCACAACGCGCTTGAGGTCACGGATATCTGTCCGATCGAGCCCAGCATCGACGAAGAGCGGGCGGCGGCGATGGTCGCTTCGCTCGGCGAACATACGACACACCCAATCGCACGCGCCATCGTGCGCCTGGCGCAGGAGCGGCGCCTGGCCCATATCCCGCACGAGGAAGTGAATTTCATCATCGGCCATGGCGTCGAGGCGCAGGTTGATGGACGCTGCATTCGATTCGGCAGCCGGCATTATCTCGAAGACGACGAGCACATTTCATTCGCCGACTCACGGAAGATGGTCAGAGCGTTGCAAGAGGAAGGGAAGTCGCTCCTCTATGTCGCTGCCGACGAGCGTCCGCTTGCCGTGTTCGCCTTGCGAGACCGATTGCGTCCGGAAAGCGCGAACACGCTTGAGCAATTGCGCCGCTTAGGCGTGAAGCGGCTGGTCATGATCACGGGCGATCATCGCGCTCCCGCGCTGGCCTTCGCGGAGACGCTCGGAATAGACGCGGTGCATTACGAACAGCACCCGGAGGACAAGGCGACCATCATAGCGGCGCTCAAACAGGAGGGCCGGCGCGTCGCTTATATCGGCGACGGCGTGAATGACGGTCCTGCATTGATGGCGGCGGATGTCGGCATCTCCATGCCGCGCGCCGCAGACATTGCGCGCGCCACCGCCGACATTGTTCTGCTGGAGGACAGGCTGGATTCTGTCGCCGCCATGCTCGACATCGCCCAGCAGGGGATGCGTCTCATCCATTCGAACTTCCAGATTGCGGTTGGCGTGAATTCGGCAATTCTGGCCGCCGCCGCGTTGGGACGACTTTCTCCGCTCGCCGCCGCTACGCTACACAATGGGACGACGATCGCCGTGCTGATACGCGCGCTATTGAGCGGACGAGCGTACGGGCAGCGGTAGGAGAGTTGTTGGATGAAACGGCGGCTGGATTTTATGCCGCCCCGGATTCATTCGCCTGCCAGATTCGCGCAGATTTATATTGCCGATGGTGCACGCGGGCGGCATGATCACAAGGTGACGGTTGGTGCGTTATCAAGCCTACGCCCAGAGGGCCAGAACTCGGGTCAGGCGCACGATCGGAGACAATCGCGTATGTTTGGGTGTTGTGGGGAAAGGCGGGTAGCGCTACTCCTCTGGAACGCCATGGTTTTCGTTAGAGTAAGATATAGTTCGCTGTAGCATGAATGCGTAACTTATTTGTGCTAGCTGGGTCTCGATCTGACAGTCGGCACCTGTTTGAGCGATCGGTTTTGGTGTCCGACCCTGTCAGGCTGGGATCATTTTCTCCTTCGTCATCGGCATTGCGTCGAGAAAGGTTTGCATCGGCGTTTTGCCGAAACTCCAGCGGCCTTGATGCGGGCGCTGTGCGTTATAATCGCTCAAACAAACGCCGAGATGTTGATTTGCGCTTGGATTTGATCCGGGCTTTTTGCTGAGAACTGGCCCGCCTGGATATATGGTTTGGCGCCCAGGCGGCGGTCAAGGTTTAGGGCCACGGACAAGCGCGGAGATAAAGGGAGACGGTCCGCCATATGAACATTCTCGGGATCAATTCTGTCTTTCATGAATCATCGGCGGCGCTTGTGGTGGATGGGAAGGTCGTCGCGGCATGTGAAGAGGAACGCTTCTCGCGCGTCAAACACGCCAAGGAGGCCCGGGTCGACAATCCGCATGAATTGCCCGAACAGGCGGTGCGGTTTTGTCTCGATTTTGCCGGCCTGCGGCCTGAAGACATCGATATCGTGGCCTATTCCTTCGAGCCGCGGCTGCGCCGCGCCAAATTTCGTTCCGAATGGTGGCCGGACAGCAGTCTCGAAGATGTGTTTCTGAAGTGGCTGGACGAGGTCGACGACGCCGTGGCTAGGCTGATGGGTCGACGCTTTGGCCGGGCGCTCAAATTCGTGCCGCATCACCTCGCCCACGCCGCGTCCGCCTATTATCCTTCGGGCTTCGACAAGGCCGCGATCCTGGTGGTCGACGGAATCGGCGAGGCCGATTGCACCATGCTGGCGCGTGGCGAAGGCGACCATATCAGCGTCCTCGCCAGCCTTTCCTATCCGC
>JBFXJV010000500.1:0-2601 GCA_050174515.1 Methylocystis sp. | reverse complement strand
CGCAGCGTCAAACTGTCCCTCAGGTCGCCGGACTTTACGACCGCCGCGCGGATCGTAGCGGCGATCAATGATGCGGCGGGAAAGCCGCTCGCGACCATGCTCGACGCGACGGCGGTCAATCTTGTCTTCGATTCGCAATATCGCTCGCCCGCCCATATGATGAGCGCGCTTGAGAATATCGAGGTCAATCCGGCGCAAAAGGCGCGGGTTGTCGTCGATCAGCGCTCGGGGACGATCGTTCTCGGGGCGGACGTCAAAATTTCCAGCGTCGCCGTCGCGCAGGGAAACCTGTCGATCAGCATCAGCGAGACGCCGGTCGCGCTCCAGCCCAATCCCTTCTCGCGCACCGGCGAGACCGTCGTGCTGCCGCGCACCGATATCAGCATAGACGACAAGCGCGACCGCAAGGTCGCCCTCGTCGCCGAGTCGGTGACGCTCTCGGATCTCGTCTCCGGCCTGAACTCGCTTGGCGTCTCGCCGCGCGAGATGATCGATATCCTGAAATCGATCAAGTCCGCCGGCGCGCTGCACGCCGAACTGGTGGTGCAGTAGGGCGTGGCTAAATGGCTGGCGATAAATCTCGTCCAGCGCTCCCCGCGGCCCATCCTTCGTGACGGCGCTTCGCGCCTCCTCAGGATGAGGCCCGTGTTGTTGCAACAAGGAAAAGCCTCATCCTGAGGAGCGCCGAAGGCGCGTCACGAAGGATGGGCCGCGGAGGCGGTGATTGAGATCAATCCCCGCACGCTTTAGGGCTTGTTCAGGATGATGGAGAGGGAGCGTGAGAGAGCGGCCGGGAAAAGCTGACTCTCAACAAGCCCTATATAAACGCAACCTCTTCTTCAGTCTCCGCCGCAAGCTCGACGAGCTTGATCTCGCCTGAGGCGACAAGACGCCGCACGGCCGACATAAAAGCCATTTGCGCGGCCTCGGCGTCAGGAACGGTGACCTGCTTCAAGGCGTCCATCTGCTCTTCATATTGCTGCTTCATGCGCTGAGAGATATTCTTGAAAATGAAGTCAAGCGCTTCGGGCGCGTTCTGGCGCGCATATTTCGCCGCTTTGAGGAATGTTTCGATTTCAAGCTCGCGAATGACGGCGGGCACGGCGTTCGGCGGCAGGCGCGCCGGGATGTCCTCAAAGGTGAGGATGCAAGATTTCACGTCGTCGATAATTGTGGGCGCTTCTGTTTCGATGAATTGCAAGAGCTTGTCGCGCGTTTCGGCGGGCAGATTGTTCATCATCGCGCCGATCGCGAGGCCAGGCTTCTTCGCCTTCGCTTCAGCGCGCATCGGCGCGAGAAATTCACGCTCGATCACGCCTTCAAGAACGCGGAGCGCTTCGCGTCTGACGGCGACGGGTCTTGACAATCTCAGCAGGACGTCCTGCGCGAGTTCAATTTTGAAGCGCGCGAGCACGCTCGACGCCTTGTCCGTGTCGAGCCGCGACAGGATGACCGCCGTCGTCTGCGGATTTTGCGCTTCGAGATAGGCCGCGATCGCCTCATCGGGAACGGATTGAAGCTTTTCCCAGGCGCTTCTTCCGCCCGGCGCGTCGATATCGTCGAGAATTTTCGTTGCGTCTTCCTCGCTCTTGAACTGCGTCAGCAGCGCGCGCGCTTCCTCAAAGCCGCCTTTCATTTGCTCGCCGCCGCCGCCGAGGCGTGTGACGAAATCCCGGACGACGGCGTTGATCGCCTCGCGCGGAATTGTCTGGAGTTGCGCATAGGCCTCGGCGAAAGCCCGCAAATGCTTGTCGCCGATGCGTTCGACAATGGGTCCAGCGGCTTCAGGGCCGAGCGCCGCGATAATAAGCGCGGCCCTTTGCTGGACGGTGAAGCCGGTCGACTCCGGGGCGGGCAGGGCTTTTGCGGCGGCGCTCATGTTCCATATCCTTTTACGACGGCGCCGGCGATCTCGATCCAGCCATTCGCCATCACGAAGAAGGCGAGTTTGAACGGCAGCGATACGATCGCCGGCGGCACCATCATCATCCCCATCGCCATCAAGACCGAGGCGACGACGAGATCGATAATGAGGAAGGGTAGAAAAATGACGAAACCGATCTCGAAAGCCCGCTGTATCTCGGAAAGCATAAAGGCGGGGATGAGAACCGATAGGGGCGTTGCGCTCCCTTCCGCTGCGCGCGCGGGAGCGACTTCGGTTAACGCGTCGAGCGCGACGGGCGAGACGCGGCCGCTCATGAAGGTCTCGAAAGGCGCGAGCGCGCGCTGAAAGGCCTGCTGTTCGGTGATGTCATGTTGAAGGAGCGGGGCGACGCCAAGCCGCCAGGACTCGGCGAAAACGGGCTCCATCACAAAATAGGTCAGGAATAGCGCAAGGCTCATGATGAGCATGTTGGGCGGGGCCTGCTGAAGTCCGATCGCCTGTCTCAAGATCGAGAAGACGATAATCATAAAGGGCAGGCAGGTGATCATCATCGCCAGGCCCGGCGCGAGGCTGAGGACCGTCACGAGGACGAAGAGCTGCACGACGCGAAGGCTCAGCCCGCCTTCCGCCGCCGACGTTATATCCTGCGCCGACGCGGCCCCGGTCATGATCAGGATGGCGGCCAGGAACGCCGCAAGGCCGAACGCCAATCGCAT
>JBFXJV010000499.1:0-2609 GCA_050174515.1 Methylocystis sp. | reverse complement strand
GCTCCTGACGACGGCTTTCATCGCTCGCGCCCGCGTCATCGCCCACTGCGCCAGATTGGCCAGTCGCCTCATAATGCGGACCGAGATTGTAGTTCAATCCGAAACGAATAATGTTGTTTTCGTTTCTGGTCCTGCTGAAAAATTGATAGTCCGAACCGTTGTCGAATAGCTGCGTGTTGAGCGACTGGCTGAGGAAAAAATACTCAACCCGCGCGGACCACTCGCTCGCTAAAGCATATTCGATCCCGGCGCCAAGAATGTATTTCATTCTCGATGATTGTGAGGTCTCCGCCACAAATGGGTTCCCCGGACCGCCGACGTTGAAGACGAGCGTGGCGGGGCCGCGCGCGCCGCCGGCCGCGACGCCGCCGGTTACGTACAGCAGCGTGCGATCGAAGGCGAAGCCGACTCGAGTTCGAAAACTCGCGAAATACTTCGCGTTGGGAGCGTAATTGAGCGTGTAGGAATAAACGCCAAGAGGCCAATATGACGGCGGGGCCGGGAACAACCCGCTCGAACCGCCGCGGCCATCGAGGAGGTTGAGATCGCCGCCGACGCCAATAGCCCAAGGTCCGAACTGCCAGCCATAGCCCGCCTGGACGCCGAACGTTGCGCCAGAGCGCTCACGGCTCGGCGGATATAAATCGAAGGAGGTAGATGTGAAGCCACTGCCAGCCTGCATCCGCTCGCCGACATGGGCGGGAATGCCGGCTCCGAAATTGAGGCCCATATAAAGACCCGCCCACGTGATCGCCGGCGGTTGGCGTGCAGGATCGCCAAGTCTCTCGGCGCGCCCTGGTCCTATTGCGGCAACCCCCAAAAGAAACGCCCACAAGACGCTCATCTTGCGGGGAATTCTTACGCACTTGCCGTAGAGCTCCAACCTTGACGCAACCATTTGGCGTCACCTCCTCGCGCGACCTTCGCAAGAAGGGCGAGCACGGAGATTCAAACCAGCGCAGCTTTCAATGAGAAATTCATGACAAGCGAAGGCGAGACCAACGCTAAGCCGTCAGATAGATCTTTCCTACCGTGAGCTACCTTCCTCCGACTTTAGAGCGCGCTGCGAAAAAGTAGGAACCGGCTTTTCGCGTAAAGCGCGGTCTAAAATATTACAATCGATCACGTTATCTGTGTTCAGGCGAGACCGCTTGAACGCAGCGTGATCTATGCGAGTCATGCGAGAAGTCGTCGCCTCCAGGCCTGGGACATGCAATCTTTTACCACCACCCGCGCCTTTTGAACCATATGGCGGGGATGAGGGCCACTATCGCAATAAGCGCCAAGCCCCATTCATAACCATAAGGCCATTCCAGTTCGGGCATGTTTTTGAAGTTCATCCCGTACATACTGGCCACCAGGGTTGGCGGGATGCCGATAACCGAAACGACCGTCAAGAGCCGGAAAATATTGTTCTGCTCCAAATTGGTCAGCCCCAGCGTCGCATCAAGCAGGAAATGATTTCGCTCCGTTTGAGCCTTCTCATAATCCAACAGCGAAATCACGTCTCGCGCGAGACTTTCGATCTTCGCTTGGCTCTCCGGCGAAAGATAGGAAGCCGCCTCGTGCGAGACAAAGGGAAGAATCCGCGAGATCCAGAGCAGCACTTCGCCAATCTTCGCAGCCATATAACCGTATCCGGCGATCGCGCCCAAAACGTTCCGCAGCGCGACGCTATCACGAACCGGATCTTTTCCGCGTCTCGCTGTTCCCTGATCAAAGACGATCTGGGAATTGAGATCCAGGCCGGAGTCGATTTTTTCCAATTCGTCGGAACTGAACTCGATGATGTTGTCCAACAATGCAATTAATGCGCTAGGGCCATCAGCAGACACTCCGTTATGGATTGGATCCGAATAATTCAGCTGATAATGTAAACTTTCGCACGGCTTCATCTGCTTGTGGCGGATGGTCAGCAAATATTCCTTACATAGCACAAAGCCGATTGGCGATGTCTGCGCTAGCCCGCTCGTCAATCTGACGATCATTGGCAGGCTCATGAACAAATGGCCGTTGTTGCGATAAAGGCGGCTCGAAGTCTCAATCTCGGCGAGGTTTTCTTCGTTCGGCACAACGATGCCTAAAAGCTTTTCCAGCAAAGCGACTTCCATGTTGGTGGGCCGCAGAGCGTCAATCCAGTTGACCTCTGGTGGAAGTGCCTCTGCGTCGAGTCCGACCGCAATTTCGCCTTTACCAGTCGTTGAATGGAATTTCAGCATAAGGCCGATCACTAGCTGCTCGGAAAGAGTCTAACATAGGAGACCCGAGAAAATGTGAGCATGCGACAGGGACAAGAGTTGCTTTGCCGGCGTGCTTACCGACGCGAATAGTCGCTTGAGGCCATTAGATGGCAGCTTTATGAAGGCGCGCGCTGTCCGGACGGAAAGCACCACGCGTTAATATTGCTGTTGCACGCTTTGGCTAGCTTCTCTCATGACTGTTGGTCGCGGAATTTTGCGCGGCGGCCGCGCCAATTGTGGTGAGGAGACTGACAGATGACCGATATCGTGATCGTTTCCGCGGCGCGCACCGCCGTCGGATCGTTCAACGGAGCCTTTGGAGCGGTTCCGGCCCACGAGCTCGGCGCTGTCGCCATCAAAGCCGCTCTT
>JBFXJV010000498.1:0-2614 GCA_050174515.1 Methylocystis sp. | reverse complement strand
AAATGTCGAGGTCGGTGTCGAGCTCGTTTGCGACTGCATCGCCCTTGTGAGCGACAGCCAGGTCGCCGCCCATGACGGTGATGCGGCGCACCGTTGCGCCGAGCCCGCTCCTTGCATCGACGATGCGGTCGCCTTGCCTGATGCTGCCGGCGGCAACCGTGCCGGCATAGAAGCGGAAATCGCCGTGGCGCAACACGAGCTGGACCGGCAAGCGGAACGGCGCGTCGCGCCGCTCGGTGCTGACGTCGAGCGTTTCCAGATGGTCGAGCAGCGTGGGACCGCCATACCAGGGCATCGTGGAGGAGCGGCGCACCACATTGTCACCCGGCAGCGCCGCCACCGGAATAGCCACGCTATGGGCAAAGTTGAAGCTTTGTGCCAGCTTGCGAAACTCTGCCTCGATGGCGCGGGCAATGTCCGCGGCGGCGGCGCCGCGCTTGAGGCCAAGAATTTCGTACGCCTCGTCTTCCGAAATCGCGCCCGCGCGACGCGCGCCGCCCTCGCCCGCGCGGAAGCCCCCCGAGTCTGCGTGCGCATCGCTTGCCGAACGCCAGCCGGAAAATCGGCGGTCAAGATAAGCCTCTAAGAGCCTCGCGCCGTCTGGGTCGTCACGGCGGCAAACCCCGTAAAGTTCGAGGAGCGCCGGCCGCGCCAGGGAATCGAGCTGCGCGCCTTCATGCTGGCCGGCGAGGACGACGCCCCGGATCGCGCCCGTCGAATGGTCGAGCTCCATTTCGATCATTGCCGATCGCACGCGCGACACGCCGCCAGCGCCCCTGCCCGCGTTTCGAAAGCCGCGCAAACGTCCGCCGCCCAGACCCATGAGCCATGCGCCGAAGCCAAGCAGCGCCATGCCGAAGTCGAGGCGGCCGCGGGCGAGGAGCAGGCCGCCCAGCGCCAGCGCTAGAACGCCGCCGCCGCGCTTCAAAATGACCGCCAACAGCGCCGGCGAGGTCTTCGTATAGGCGTTGAGCGCCAGGATGGTCAGGACCAGGGCGACAAGTCCGATCAGAATGGGCATGCTCTTATCCTTAACCGATCTGGGACAGCAGCAGACGCGCTGCGCCCTCGCCTTCGCCAGCGCGCCGCTCCAACTCCAATCTGCCGCCGACGGCGTAGGCGGCGACGGCGGAGAGCAGTTCCGCCAGACGCCGCGGCGCGGCGGCGTCGAAGGCCGCGTAGGCGCCGCCAGTCAGGCGCGCGATCTCGCGATAGGCGCGCCGTACGTCGGGGTCCTGGCCCTCCTGGAACATGAAAGCCTTGACTCCGAGCAGTCCCAACTGGCCTGCCGTCGCCGTCAAGGCGTCGATCCGCTCCTCCATGGCGTCGCCGATAAAGACAAGCGCCCCGACGCGACTGCTGCGCGACTCGTCGAGCGTGTGGCGCAGCACCTTGCCGATCTGCGTGCGTCCGCCTTGGCAGACGATCCGCGACATCAGCGCGCCGATCCCCTCCCCTCCCGACACGAAGCGCGAGGCGCGGCATTCTCCGAACCCGCGGAAATAGACCAGCTGAACGTCAAGCCCGCCTTGGGCGGCGGTCGTGCGAAACATCTCTCCTTGAATCGACTGCGCCATGTCCCAGGTCGGCTGCCTGCTCATTGTCGCATCCAGCGCGAATATCAGCCGGCCGCGCGACTGGTCGACCGCGACGGTTCTCGCCTTGTCGAGAAAGGCGTCTACTGGCCCCGATCGAGTGGAGCCCTGAGCGGTTGGCGGCTTAGCTGTATGATCGCCCACTGCGGTTCACGTCGTTTCTTTGACGTTCTCATTAAAATCGGACGCGCGCTCTGATAAACAAGAGGCTTGGCGCAGAACCCAAACATAGGCTCTTTCGACGCGCCGGGCGAGGACTCGATGCCGAACCACGGCAAAGAATTTCATGTGCTGAGCGGCGCGCGGCTGACGGATTCGGCCGGATGGACGCGCATCGCGGCCCTCCCGGCGGAAGATAGCGCCCGCGTTCAGGCCCTGATGCAGGCGTTTGCCGAAGAGCTGATGCAGGGCGGCGTGCGGGTCGGCGGCGTGACGCAGATCCGGGTCGCGGACCGATCGGGGATCATGCTGCGCGACGTCGCCAGCGGCGCCTTTTATCCGATCTCGCAGGACCTTGGTCCCGGCTCGGTCGCCTGCAATCTCGATACGAGCGAATTGGCGCTGGCCTGCGCCGCGATCGAGCGGGCGGCCGCCGGCGGCGCGCAGCTGATCGTGATCAGCAAATTCTCCAAACAGGAGGCGGGTCGCGGCGGACTCTGCGACGCCTTCCGCGCGGCGATGGCGGCGCGCGTGCCGGTGATCGCGGCGGTGTCGCCCCATTACCGCGAAGAATGGCGCGCCTTCGCGGGACCGCTGGCGGAAGACGTCGCGCCAGAGCGCCAGGCGCTCGCCGAGTGGTGGGCCAAAATCAACCGGCCGGCCTAGAACGGGGCGTCTATCTGACCGGCGGCGCGTACATCAGGCCGCCCTTGTTCCACAAGGCGTTCAGCCTTCGCTCCATGGCGAAGGGCGCCCCCTGCCCGAGGTTGCGCTCGAAAACGACGGCGTAATTGCCCACATGTTTGATGATGCGGTAGGCCCAATCCTCGGACAGTCCGAGATCGCGGCCATGTGCGCCG
>JBFXJV010000497.1:0-2614 GCA_050174515.1 Methylocystis sp. | reverse complement strand
ATGCGCTGCAAGTCGGCGAGGCCGAATCCTTCCTCGTTGATGAAGCTCGCGGAATGATTTTTGGGCGTCGCGCCGGCCATGGCGATATCGTTGATCGTGCCGTGAACGGACTGTGAGCCGATGTCGCCGCCGGGGAAAAACAGCGGCGAAACGACATAGCTGTCGGTCGTCATCACCAGTCGGCCTGCCGGCGCGTCGAGCGACGCCTGGTCATCGTTGCGGCGCAGCCAGTCATTGTCGAAGGCCTCGTGAAAAATATCAGTGATGAGCTGCGCCATGGCGCGGCCGCCCGAACCATGCGAGAGATCGACACGGCCGTTTCGCATGTCGAGTTTGCGACGAAACGGTTTCATGATGAGGCTCATGACGCCGCCCTTTCGATACGCGCACGGCTGCGGTCACGAAACCGCCCATAGGCGTAATGCGCCGCGCAGGAGCCTTCCGACGACACCATGCAGGAGCCCATCGGCGTCTCCGGCGTGCAGAGCGAACCGAAAAGCTTGCAGTCCGTCGGCTTCTTCGCGCCGCGCAATATGGCGCCGCATTCACAGGCGGGATTGTCGGCGGCTGCGACAGTGTGAATGTCGAAACGCCTTTCCGCATCGAAATCGGCGAAAGCGTCGGCGAGGCGCAGCGCGCTATGCGGCACTTCCCCAAGGCCGCGCCACTCGAAGCTTTCGCGCAAGTCGAAGACCTCCGCCATTTCCTTCTGCGCCTTGGCGTTGCCGTCGCGCGTCACGGCACGCACATATTGGTTTTCGATGACGCAGCGGCCTTCATTGATCTGGCGGATCAGCATCAGGATCGACTGCATGACGTCGAGCGGCTCGAAACCGGAGATCACGACAGGCTTGCGATAGTCCTGCGCGACGAATTCATAAGGCCGCGCGCCGATCACGGTGCTGACATGCGCGGGACCGACGAGCCCATCGAGCAGCGTCGCCTCTTCGCCCTCCCCCGCCAATATGGCGCGCATGGCGACGGGCGTCAGCACATGATTGCAGAAGACGGAGAAATTACGCAGCCCTTTCGCTTTCGCTTGTTTGATCGCAAGCGCCGTCGGCGGCGTCGTGGTCTCGAAACCGATGGCGAGAAAAACCACTTCCCGCTCGGGCTCCGCCTCGGCGATGCGTAGCGCGTCGTGCGTTGAATAGACCATGCGGATATCGGCGCCGGCCGCGCGCGCTTTTAGCAGGCTCGCCCCGCGAGACGCCGGCACCCGCATCAGATCGGCATAAGTGCACAGCGTCACGCGCGGATCGGAGGCGAGCCTGATCGCGTCGTCGATGCGCCCCACCGGCAGGACGCAGACCGGGCATCCGGGACCGTGGATCATCGCCACATTGCTCGGCAACATGTCTTCGACGCCATAGCGCGAAATCGCATGTGTGTGCCCGCCGCAAAACTCCATGAAACGGTAAGTTCTGCCGAAATCAGCTTCGGCGGCGATCGTCGCCGCGACTCCCTTCGCGAGTTCGGGATCGCGATATTCATCGACATATTTCATGACGGCGTCTCCATCGCCGCAACTTCGCGCAACAGCGCCAGGGTGCGTTCGGCCTCTTCGGCGTCAATCTTCGACAGGGCATAGCCGACGTGAACGACGACAAAATCGCCGACCCCGACATTGTCGACGAGCGCGATGCTGATGGCCTTTGACACGCCGCCCATATCGATGCGGGCCATGCCGTCGTCGAGAAGTTCCGTCACTTGCGCGGGGATTGCTAAACACATCGGACGAAATCCTGCGAATTGCGAGATTGCGCGAGGGCGCGCGCCATGGCCGCCTGGCCGAGCGAAAGACCGCCGTCGTTCGGCGGGAGCTTTCGCGCGAGTAGAGGCCGCAAGCCGAGGCTTCGCAGACGCTCTGTCAGACCTTCGGCGAGAACCCGGTTCATCATGCAGCCGCCGCCGAGCGCGACATTGTCGAGTCCCTGCGCTGTCGCCGCCTGCGCGACGAATTGCGCAAGACCCTCGATGAGCGCGCCGTGAAACAGCTCGGCGCCTTCGCGCGGGCTCAGTCGCCTTTCGGCAAGCGCGCCGAGAAGCGGCGAAAAATCGAGTTCTCCGTCCAGAAGACGGAAAGCCCCCTCCATCGCGCGCGGCGTGACGACAAGCGCCTCCATCTCCATCGCCGCCTGCGCTTCATAATGCTGGCGCGTCGAGAGTCCTAGGAGCGCCGCGGCGGCGTCAAAAAGTCGGCCCATGCTACTCGTCACAGGCGGCGCATATCCTTGCCCGATGAGCCGCGCCATCTCGACGGCGCGCGGCTCATCGGCAAAGAGAGACTCCGCGATGCTGAGTCGCCCAAGCTTTGCGAGCGCGCCGACGCCCATTCGCCAGGGCTCGCGCGCGGCGCGGTCGCCGCCCGGCACCGGCATTGGCGCAAGTCCGCCAAGTCGTCGCCACGACGCGCCGTCGAGCCATATCATTTCGCCGCCCCAGGATTGCCCGGCGTCGCCAAGTCCGTGCCCGTCGAGCGCAAGGCCAAGCGCCGGTCCTTCGACACGATGCTCAGCGAGAACGGCGGCAAGATGCGCCGCATGGTGCTGCGCGCGAATGAGCGGGAGACCCTGCTCCTCGGCCCAGCGGGTCGAATAGTAGTCTGGGTGGA
>JBFXJV010000496.1:0-2624 GCA_050174515.1 Methylocystis sp. | reverse complement strand
CTCGACCTTGAATTTGTGGCGCTCCCCCCAGCGGGCGTACATGCGAAACAGCATGCGCGCCCAGTCCTGGCTCTCGGTGCCGCCGGCCCCGGAATGAACCTCGATAAAAGTGTCGTTGGCGTCGGCCTCGCCGGAAAACAGCGCCTCGATCTGGCGGGCGCGGGCCTGTTTCAGCACGCCTTTGAGCGCGTCGACGCCCTCTTTTTCGGCGTCCGCATCGCCTTCCGACTCGCCCAGCTCGACGAGGGTCAGCGCATCGTCGAGTTCGCGCTCAAGGCTCGAGAGCGCGCCCATCTGCTCCTCGAGCTGGGTGCGCTCGCGCATGAGTTTCTGCGCGGCGTCGGGATCGTTCCAGAGCGCGGGGTCTTCCGCCCTGACGTTCAGTTCGGCGAGGCGCCGTTGCGACGTATCGACGTCAAAGATGCCTCCTCAGCAGCCCGATGGACTGCTCGATGTCGGCTTTGAGCGCAAGCGGTTCGGCGCGCATGATCTTTCCAGTTGCGGGTATGCAAAGCGGCCTCGCCGCGATCGGCGCGGAAATTAGGCGGCGCGCGCACGCATGTAAACCCCGCAACTCACGCCGCTAACCTCAAAAGCTCCGGTCCGCCGGGCGGTCCTGGCGCTCGCGCCGGGGGCGCGGCTCATCGCCCTCCGGCGCGCCGGCGAGACCCCAATGGCGCATCAAAAAAAGCGCCGTCGCCGAAGCCAGCAAGCAGAGTATCGTCGCATAGAGCGTGCCATTGTCGGTCTCGAGAAACGGCAGATCCTTGGTGTTCATGCCGAAAAAACCGGTGACGAAGGTCGCCGGCAGCAGCAGCATCGTCGTCAAGGTCAAAACATAGAGCCGGTCGTTGGTCTCAAGGCTCAGCAGCGCGTTGAGCTCGTCCTGCAGGAGACGGGCGCGCTCCTGAAGACTCATCACATCCTGATTCAGCCCGCCGGCGTGTTGAACCAGTCGCGCGGCGGCCGCACGCAAATCATCGTCGCGCTGCTCGCCGATTTCCTCGTCGATGGCTTCGAGCCGCGCGACCGTCGTCGACAGGCCGCTGATCTGGCGCGCCAGGCGCACCGCGTCGCGCCGCGCGGCGCTGAGCGCCGGCCGCGCCTGGCGCCCGCGCTGATCGATGATGCGGTCCTCGACGCGATCGAAGGCCGCGCCAAGCTCGGCGGCTTTTCGCGCCAGCCCATCGATCAGCGCATGGGTCAGCTGTTCGAAAAGATCGATCGGCGAGCAAAGGCGCGCGCCGCGATCGACGGCGATGCGCGTCGCCTCGACGCTATCCATCGGCAACCGGCGCGCGCTGATGAAGAAGCTCGCGCCCGAAACAAAGCGGACATAGTCGGTGCGCGACGTCGGTCCGCCCAAATCGCGCTCGTAATCGAGCAGCGCGCCGCTGACGATTCCGTCCGAATATTCGATGTGCTGGTGGTCGACCGGATCGCACAACGAATCGCGCCCGTCTTCGGGAAGCGCCTTAATCCGCGCCAGCAGCGGGCGCGTGCGCACGTCGGCGAGATCCATGTGCAGCCACAGGAATCCCTCGCGCGGCGCGCAGATCGTGTCGAAATCCTCGGCGGTTCCTGGCTCAACTTCGCCCTCGCCGTTAAACCGCAGGAGCCAAAGACATCCTGGGATATGCGGATAGGGCGCGATGGCGAGGCGGTCTGGGATCATGGCGGCGCTCACGGGAAGACTCGAAAAGAGAGCCCGGCGGAATATGACAGGCTCACGACAGGCGCGGCGTCAATCCTCGGATAGCCTTGTCTTGCCCGGCCCATGCGGTTCGACGAGCGCGCCGAAATCATGCGGCTCCTTGCGGGCGCGCCTCAGGGCGGCTTCGAGAAACTGGGTGAAGGCGTCGATGTCGCGCGCTTCGGTCCGGTGATTGATGATCGCGGCGCGGATCGCCGGAACGCCGTCCAGAATGGTCAGCGACGGCGCCGCCTCGCCGCGCTCATGCAGCTCCATGACGATTTCGCGGGCGAGCGAACCGTCGTCATCATCCTTGACGCCGAAACAGACGATATTGAGCGCCACCGGCGCGCGCAGGACGAAGGCGTCCGATTGGACAATCCAGGATTCGAGCCGCTTCGCCATGCGGCAGGTCTGCTCGATGCATTGGCCGAGACGCTTAGCGCCGAAGGTTTCGATCGTGAACCAGGCTTTGAGCGCGCGAAAGCCGCGCGAAAGATCGGGACCGAGATCGCACGGCCAGGTATCGCCGGCCGCGAGGCCGCGCGGCGCGCGCGTCAGATAGGCGGCGTTGGCGGCGAAGGCGCGCTTATGGGCCTCATGATCGCGCACCAGAAAGAACCCAGCGTCATAAGGGACGTGGAGCCATTTGTGGAAGTCGAAGGCGATGCTGTCGGCGCGCTCCAGCCCCTTGATCATCGGCTTGAGCGTCGGCGACAGCGCGGCCAGCGCGCCGAAAGCGCCATCGACATGAAACCACATGTCTTCGCTGTGGGCGACGTCGGCGAGCCGGTCGAGCGGATCGATCGCGCCGGTGTCGACGGTTCCCGCCGTGCCGACGATCAGAAAGGGCCTGAAGCCCGCCGCCCGGTCGGCGGCGATGGCGCGGCGAAGATCGCGCACGCGCATCGCCCGACGCTCGTCGGAGGGA
>JBFXJV010000495.1:0-2629 GCA_050174515.1 Methylocystis sp. | reverse complement strand
TGATGAAAGAAGACTTCCAGCGGTTTTGGGAGCTTAAGGCGCCGTGGCGCATCGCCTCATTTTTCCTCGACTGGACAGAACGAGCCAAACGGACACGGATCGAGACAATGAGAAAACTAGCTCGAACACTCGACCGTCATGGCGAGTTGATCTTCAATTGGTTCGAGGCCAGAGGAGAGATTTCTGCCGCTGCCGTCGAGGGAATGAATTTGAAGGTCAAATTGACGACACGGCGGTTCCTTCGGATTTCCCGGCCGAAACACCATCAAATACGCTCTCTATCACAGTCTCGGCAACTTACCGTCAGCTAAAAACGCCAACAGATTCTTCTAGGCCTCAATCAAGCGTTCCCTGAAACGTTTTCGCACGCGGCGCCGGCTGCGAACCTCGGGGCGGACGCTGTCCTCGCGCCGGGTTCGGCGTTTTTCTTCGTTACTACTTAGCATCATAACTAACTCCATTTCTGCGGTCAGTGCCCGCCTTAGTTTGTCGCGGCGGACCGGAGCATCCAGACTCCGGCTTCAAGTCGTCTGCGTCAGCAGCGCAGCGAGTCATAGACTCGAAAGAAGAACGGTTGCCAGCGATTCCATGAGAGCAAGCGGACGACAAGACGACGACTGGTGCGAACGATCTGAGCCGGCATGGCGATGAAGTGGTTCACGAATGTTTTGAACTCCATGCGGAGCACCGTTCGCTTCTCCGCTTTACGTTGTTCCTTTTGGCTTGGCGGCCCTGATTCGGGGGGCCAGAGGCCGAACCAGGCTTTGAGGTTCCAGGCCAAGCTGGCCATTACCATGTAGGCCCAATTGCTCACCAGATTGTCCACCGGTGCCTTCAACGCGTGCACGCCACCTTTGAGCTGGGCGTGAATATTCTCTTGATCGCAACGATCGTTGGCATCGAAGATGACTCCTTTGGCTGTGAGCTTCGTATTGGTGATGTAGAAGAAATAGCGATCGTTGAGTCCCTCGAAGAGAGCGCCGCGCGTCTCTTCGATCCGCTTACGAATCACCACCATCCGGTAGCTTCGTTTGCACTTCGTCGGCTGGTATGCGAACTCCGCGATATCCTCTCCCTTGAGACGAAGATTCTTATAGCCCCGTTCGACGACGATCTGCTCCTTGGCCTGTCCAGGCTTCTGGCGGCGCTTACCCGATCGATTAGGTCGCTTGGGCCGCTCCAATAGGCTCCACGCATTTTTCGGCAGATTATCGGCGATCTCGACGAGATTCGGCATCGCATCGACACCGAAGACGAACTCGATTTGCTCGGTGGTCCAACGATCCAACTGCTCGGTCTGCGTAAAATCCGTGTCCCCGCGTAAACGAATCTTGCGGAAGCCCGCGCCGCGACAGAGCGCAATCGCATCGTCGGCTGCCGCCCAGGCACCTTCGTGCGACGGACGATTCCCAGAGCGATTGATCAAACGGAGCGGCTCGCCGGTGTTGGCCAAAGTCACCACCAACGGATGGTAGCCCCAAACCCCCTTGTAGGAAATGTCCATCCCTTGCTTGCACTCACCGGTCGTCGGAACCATCGTTCCGTCCATATCGATCACGGCTTGTTCGAAGAACTCGTCAGGTTGGCGCTGCCAGATGTGCAAGCGAGCTTCGTCGAAAGCATCCTGCAGACTAAATACATCCTCCGCGTCAAAGCGTCGGCAGAAATCTCCCGCGGTCGTCGGATCGGGGATTCGCGGCGTCCCAAGTGCATCGAGAAACACTTCATCATTGCGACGCAGTTCGATGTCATCCAGGCAGGTGCCGCCGCAAAGCGCGTTGTAGGCGATGTTGAGGACATGATCGGACTCATGATAGGGGAGGTGGAACTTCAGCAGATGCAGCCGACGGTCAATCGCATCGATCAATCCCGACTCCTTGGCGAGCCGATGAACCAAACCAATCCCGCCTGCTGCAATCCCGCGCGTCCGCTCCGCAAGCTCATAATGTGCTGATGTGCCGCGAAGCACCGGAAAGTCATCTTGGTTTATATAAGCACCGTCGAGTCTCTCTTCAATTTTGCGCTTCCGTGCCGCCAACATTCGCTGTACATTGCTCTTCACTCGAAATCCTCCTTGCTTCGTGTGTTTGAAGTTGTGACTAACCTCAAATACCCGCGAAAACCTCGGAGGATTTCGTGTTTTTCACACTTTCACGACGAAAGTTCATTCCAGCCATGCTTGATCAAGGTCTAGCTCCCTCTTTGTAAAAGTGAAAGCCTGCGCAATCCGTTTATCGCTTTCGCTTGACAACTTACGACGGCTGCCGTAAGATCCGGGTTACGGCCGGTGTCGTAAACTTACGATTCGATGGGAGCAACATGGTCAAGTCGTTACCGACGCTCGGGGAGCTGGAAATCGCGGTTTTGCAGGTGGTCTGGAAAGAGCAGCCCTGCACGGAGCGGCAGGTATGGGATGCCATCCGCGCGGAACGCGACGTCGCCCGCACCACCGTCCTGAAGACCATGCAGCGGCTGGAAGCCAAGGATGTGCTTGTCCGGGTCGCTGACACTTCTCCAGTACAATATCGGGCCGTACTTGACTCGAAGCGACTACTTCCTTCTCTCATCGAGAAGTTCGTTCACAGCACGCTCGGCGGTTCTTATGCACCACTGGTCGCGTTTCTCGCCG
>JBFXJV010000494.1:0-2642 GCA_050174515.1 Methylocystis sp. | reverse complement strand
GCATATCTCCTTGCAAGGGCGACTCTGGATCGCTCCATTGAGGCGAGGCGGCGCCTGACGCTGAAATGCGCGCCGCGAATTCTGTATGACGCCGCCGCTCACGGCCGCTTGGGTAAGCCGCAAGCCGCATCGGCGTCGCGCAGAGCTTAATAAAAGCTTGCCGTGATGGCTGTCGCAAAAATACAACATCGCGCGATGTTCGCGCCTTCGCGGTTCAGAAAACGACTAAAATTCGTCCGGTTTTCGCCATCAACGGCGCGTGTGGCGATCTTGGCGTCCCCTTGGGATCGGACCGCAAATTTGCTAGCAGCCATTGTCGCTCAATTTAAGGAACATCGCCTCATGGATGCAGCCGCTCGCGCTGAGGAGTTTCGCCGCCGTCTCGACGCCGCCGCGGAGGCGACCGAGGCTGCGCTCGACGCATTGCTGGCGCCGGCGCCGCTTCCGGGCGAGATCGTCCGTCCGACGCGACTGCTCGAGGCGATGCGCTACGCGTCGCTTGGCGGCGGCAAGCGGCTGCGTCCTTTTCTCGTCATCGAATCGGCGCGGCTCTTCGGCGTCGTCGGCGAAGCGGCGCTGCGGACCGCCTGCGCGCTCGAAATGATTCATTGCTATTCTCTCGCCCATGACGATCTGCCGGCGATGGACGACGACGATCTGCGCCGCGGGCGTCCGACGACTCATAAGGCCTTCGATGAAGCGACGGCCATCCTCGCGGGCGACGGACTATTGACTTACGCTTTCGACGTCATCGCCGATGCGAAGACGCATCAAGACGCCGGCGTGCGCGCCGCTCTCGTGCTGGCTCTGGCGCGCGCGGCGGGACTTGGGGGCATGGTCGGCGGACAGGCGCTCGACCTTGCCGCCGAAACCGCGGCGACGCCGCTCTCGCTCGATGAAACCCTGCGGATGCAGGCGATGAAGACCGGCGCTCTGTTACGCTTCGCGGTCGACGCCGGCGCGATCCTCGGCGCGGCGTCTGCGTCGCAGGCGCGGGCGCTGACGCGCTATGGCGAGGCGCTCGGCGCCGCCTTCCAAATCGCCGACGACATTCTCGACGCTGAAGGCGACAGCGCGGCGCTCGGCAAGCGCGCCGGCAAGGACGCCGAACGCGGCAAGGCGACTCTGGTTGGACTTCTCGGTCTCGACGCGGCGCGCGCGAGACGAGATTCGCTTGTCACAGAAGCGATGGCGGCGCTGCGCGATACGGAACTGGGCGAGGCGACCGACATTCTCGCCGAGGCCGCCCGTTTCGTCGCGGCGCGGCGTAACTGAGGGATCGCGGCGTTGCGCCGACCAGGACTGTCCGACATTCCGCAGCGCGCCTCGGCGATACTCGCGCCCTTTCGAATTATCCGCGCGCGTCCGCAGATCTTTCTTAGTTTCGCGCTCGGAATCATCGTCGGTTTTCTTCTGCCGCGGGCGATGCAGCCGATGGCGCGCGCGCTCGTCGCATGGAACGTCGTCGTGCTTTGCTATTTCGCTCTTGTCTATATGCTCATCGCCGGCGCCACGCACGATACGATCCGCAAACGCGCCCAACGTCTCGACGAAGGCCGCTTCGTGATGCTGTTGCTCACGACGGCGATCGCTACCGCCTCTTTCGGCGCGGTGGTGATCGAGCTTGGCTCGGTGAAGTCAATGGAAGGCTGGGAAAAGGGCGCAGCGGTTTTGCTCACGATCGTCACGGTGCTGAATTCCTGGCTCTTCCTGCATCTGACCTTCGCCTTTCACTATGCGCATGAATTTTATTTCGAGGAAGAGCACGACTTGCACGAGCCGCCGACGGCAAGAGGCGGGCTGCACTTTCCTAATACCAGAATGCCTCAATACATCGACTTCCTCTATTTTTCCTATGTGATCGGCGTCGCCTCTCAGACCGCGGACGTCGAGACCTGCTCGTCGCCGATGAGACGGCTTGTCGCCACGCATGGCGTCGTGGCTTTTTTCTACAACACCACCATCCTCGCGCTTATGGTGAATATCGCCAGCCAATTGGTGTGAACGACAGATGCGCATCGCAGCAGCAGAGATCGACTTCAACAGCGAAGCGGCGCGACTGCGCGCGATATTGATCGGCTCCATCGGCAATCTCGTCGAATGGTACGACTTTTACGTCTACTCCGCCTTCTCGCTCTATTTCGCCGACTCGTTTTTTCCCGGCGACGACGTCGTCGTCCAAATGATGTCGGCTTCCGGCGTCTTCGCGCTCGGCTTCTTCATGCGGCCGTTCGGCGCCTATATTTTCGGGCGCATCGGAGACGGTCGCGGTCGGCGCCTGGCGTTGATGTTCTCAGTCCTTCTGATGTGTCTTGGGTCGCTCTTGATCGCTCTCGCGCCGACCTATGCGATGATCGGCGTGGGCGCGCCGGCGACGCTGCTTTTTGCGCGCCTTCTACAGGGCTTAAGCCTCGGCGGCGAATATGGATCGAGCGCGACCTATCTCGCCGAAATGGCGCATCCCGAGCGGCGCGGCTTCTATTCGAGCTTCCAATATGTGACGATGATCGCCGGGCAACTGCTCGCGCTTTGCGTGCTGCTCATTTTGCAGGATGTGGCGCTCGACGCTCAGGCGCTGCGCGACTGGGGCTGGCGTATTCCGTTCGGCTTCGGCGCGCTGCTTGCGATCGTGGCGCTGTTCA
>JBFXJV010000493.1:0-2651 GCA_050174515.1 Methylocystis sp. | reverse complement strand
CCGTGATCTGGAAGGAGAACGTCATGATGAATGCGCTTATCGCCGCAACATTGTGCAGTGTCGTCCTCGCGAGCGCGCCTGTCGCCATGCGCGCTTATGTCTACGCCCGCTGCAAAGATAATCGCCGTCGTCGTTATCGCTAAGGACAGCGCGACAAAAAGGGCGCATCCTACTGACTGTGACAGCCAATCGGTCTGAAGCGCCTTTTCTGATCTCTCGTCTCGCGGCCATCGTTGGCGAGACGGCCGTCGTAACCGATCCGACGGCGATGTCGCCCTATCTGGCCGAGCCCCGCGACCTCTATAATGGCCGCGCGCTCTGCGTGCTAAAGCCGCGAACCCCGCGTGAAGTCGGCGACATTCTCGCGCTGTGCAATGAAGCCGGCGCGCCCGTATCCCCCCAAGGCGGCAATACCGGACTTGTCGGCGGCCAGACCCCCGACCCAAGCGGCGCCTCGGTCGTGCTGTCGCTCGAAAGGCTCAATCGGGTTCGCGCCGTCGATCCCAGCGCCGACGCGATGACCGTTGAGGCCGGCGTGACGCTGGCGCAGGCGCAGGAAGCCGCTCAGACTGCCGACCGCTATTTCCCGCTGTCGCTGGCGTCGGAAGGAAGCTGCACCATCGGCGGCAATCTATCGACCAACGCCGGCGGCGTTCATGTCATCGCCTATGGATCGATGCGCGACCTCGCGCTGGGGGTCGAAGTCGCGCTCGCCGACGGCCGGCTGCTCTCCACGCTCGGCGCGCTGCGCAAGGACAATACCGGCTATGATCTGACGCGGCTCTTCATCGGCTCCGAAGGCACGCTTGGCGTCATCACCGCCGCGACGCTGAAGCTCTTTCCGCGCCCGCGCTCGCGCGCCGTGGCTTTTCTCGGCCTGCGCGATCCGGCTCAGGCGCTGAAGCTCTTAAACTTCGTCAAAGGCCGCGCCGGGCCGACGCTTCACGCTTTTGAAATCGCGTCGCGACGGGGGCTGGAGCTCGTCCTGCGCCATATTCCCGGAACGCGCGATCCTCTCGCGCAGCCGCACGACTGGTATGCGCTTATCGAAATCGCGGCCTTCTCGGAGGGCGAAGCCGAGCGCGTCGCAGCGGATATTCTTGCCGCCGCGCTCGACGCGGGATTGGCGCAGGATGCGACGCTGGCGCAATCATTGGATCAGGCTGGCGCGCTGTGGAAGCTGCGCGAAAGCATGTCGGAGGCGCAAAAGCGCGAAGGCGGCTCGATCAAGCATGATGTCGCCGTGCCGGTAAATGAGGTTCCGCATTTCATCGAAGAAGCGGGGCGAAGGCTGCGCGCCGCCTTCCCTGAGGCGCGGCCGGTTCCCTTCGGCCATATGGGGGACGGCAACATCCACTATAATATTTCGCAACCCGTCGGCGGGGATAAGGCTGCATTCCTGGCCTGCTGGGGGGAGGTCAACGCCATCGTGCATGGCGTCGTGCGCGAACTTTGCGGCTCGATCTCCGCCGAACATGGAATCGGGCGGTTGAAGCGCGATCTGTTGCGCGAGACGAAAGACCCTGCCGCTCTCGACGCCATGCGTGCGATCAAGTCGGCGCTCGATCCAAACGGCATCCTCAACCCGGGCGTTTTGCTTTAGCTTCGCCCCCGCGGGCAGACGATTTTCACCGTCATGCCTTCCCGGTAGAGGAAATATTCGACGCAGGACTGACCGTTCACGTCGATCGGCCGCCTGCCGACGTCGGCGGCGCGCAGGAAATCCGCGATCGACGTATAACCCTTGTCGTCCCAATCCATTTCCGCCCAGACGTAGCCCTGCTTCCATGCGGCGACGGCGCGCGCAAAGAGAAAGAACGCTGGAATCGCAAGGATCGCGGCGATGGTCGTGACAATGAGCCGTCGGCCGAAGGGCGCAGACATGTCACCCTTTCCTGAAAGGCTTCACCTCGGTGAGCGCCCATTCGTCGGTCTTTTCGCGGCAGGCGGCGCCCCGCAGGCTTTCCTGCGATTCCTTTACCGCAATGTCGGCCTGGAAGGCGCGGCAGATTCTGCCTTCCAGCGGATAGGGCTGGCCGATCGGCGTGAAGGAGCCCTTGGCGCCGGTCTGCGGATTGTCCCAGTTGACGCTCGCCCCGCTTCCCTGCGGATCGAGCGCGGTGCTCATGGCGGCGGTGGCGCGGCGAAGATCTTCCCCCTCCAGCGCGTGCGACAATTTCGGCGGAGGCTTCGGTATCGCGCCGGTGACGTCGGATGCGACACGATCCGAATTCCACATGGAAGGCTTCGAGACCAACGGCATGGCGATCGAGCAGCCGGCGAGCCCGCCGGCTGTCGCCGACAGGGCGATAAGCCGAGCGCCGCGCGACATTTGAGCAATGGCGCAAGCGGCGGTATGTCTGACGCGCAGGATTTGCAAAAGTCCACCTTCGATGGGCCGAACTTTGGCTCGGCTTGAGAAAGGATTCTCGCTTGAACGCGTTAACGCCCGGTGACTTTGTCGACGCCGCCGAGCCTTTCGCATTGTTCGCGCAATGGTTCGAGGAAGCGAAAGGCAAAGAGACGAACGATCCCGAGGCGATGGTCCTGGCGACGGCGGACGCCGGCGGCCTGCCCTACGCGCGCAAGGTGCAGCTGAACGAATGGACGCCCGCCGGCTTCGACTTCTACACCAACGCCGAGAGCGCCAA
>JBFXJV010000492.1:0-2658 GCA_050174515.1 Methylocystis sp. | reverse complement strand
GATGCTCCATGAGGTTCAGGAAGAACGGCAGATCGGCTTCCGCGACGCGCTTTTCGTAAAGCGTGAGGATAAAGCTGCCGGCGCCGGTGTGGAGATAGTAGTTGGAGTTCTCGACGCCCTCGGCGATGCCTTTGCAGGACAGCAAGTCGCCGAGCTCATAGGCCGAGAGAAAAGCGATCAGCTCCTCATCGTCGACCAGCGTATAGACGGCCATCCGCGCCGACCGTTCCTGCGGGCCGCCTTCAGGCGATCGCCCGCAGTTCCTTCGGCAGAGGGAAGGACACGTTCTCGTCGGCGCTGGAGATGGTTTCGACGACAATGTCGTAACGCTCGGCGAAAGCGTCCATGATCTCCTCGACCAGAACCTCAGGCGCCGAAGCGCCGGCGGTGATGCCGAGCGTCGAGATGCTGCCGAAAATCTCCCAGTCGATCTCTCCCCGGCCCTGCACGAGCTGCGCAGGCGCGCCGGCGCGCTCCGCCACTTCGCGCAGCCGCTGAGAGTTGGAGGAATTCGGCGACCCGACGACAATCACCGCGTCGACGTAAGGCGCGACTTCCTTGACCGCAGCCTGGCGGTTCGTCGTCGCATAGCAGATGTCTTCCTTGTGTGGGCCGACGATCTTTGGAAAGCGCCGCGTCAGCGCATTGACGATCCCTTGAGAATCGTCGAGCGACAGCGTCGTTTGAGTCACATAAGCGAGATTGGATTCGTCGTCGAATTTAAGTCGATCGATATCTTCGACGGATTCGACCAGCACCACAGCGCCATCCGGAAGCTGCCCCATCGTGCCGACGACTTCCGGATGACCGGAATGTCCGACGAGCAGCACCCGACGGCCGCGCCGCCAATGAATTTCCGCCTCCCGGTGCACTTTCGTGACGAGCGGACAGGTCGCGTCAATGGCGAGAAGTCCGCGCGCGGCCGCCGCGGCGGAAACCGCTTTGGCGACGCCATGCGCCGAGAAGATCACTGGCGCTTCAGTGTTCGGAATCTCGTCGAGCTCCTCGACAAAAATCGCGCCCTTGGCCTTGAGCGATTCGACGACATAGCGATTGTGGACGATTTCGTGCCGCACATAGACAGGCGGCCCGAATTTGGCGAGCGCCCGTTCGACGGCGTCGATCGCGCGCACGACGCCGGCGCAAAAACCGCGCGGCGAACACAAAAGTATTTTGAGCGGCGGCTTCGCAGGCCGAGAGTGGACGTTCATCTTCGCGCCTTAGGCAGAGGCGGCGCCAGGCGGCGAGTCGCTCAAGCGCCAAACGCGGCCATCCGGACCCCCGGACTGAACGCCGGCAAGCAATGTCGCGCATGCGCGACGGTGTCAAGCCGCCCGCGACGCGCGGTCGGCGGCGAAAGCCTCATCCGCAAGCTCGGCCAAAGCCTTGCAAAAAAACTCGAGGGCCCCGAACGGTTTCCCGAAATCGCCGCCGATTGGCGGCGGCGCCGGACTGTGACACCATGGCGGCGGGCTCCGCATCCCGGGCCCGAATGAACGGAGCTGCGCGCATGTCGTATCTCGACGAGATTTTGCAGTCGGCGCAAGGCGGTCAGCTGGTCGCCAATCTGGCGCAACGCTTTGGCCTTACGACCGAACAGATGGAGAGCGCGATCTCGGCGCTCGCCCCCGCGCTCGAAATCGGTTTGAGCAACGCCGCCGATGAGCCGGCGATGTTCCAAAGGCTTCTGGGCGACATCGCGTCGCCCGGACACTCGGCCGCCTTCGACGAACCCGGCGCGGCGCATGACGTCGACTCCATCGCCCAGTCGCGACAGCTGCTTGACGATCTCTTCGGCTCTCCGGCGGCCGCCGGACAGATCGTACAGGTCGCCGCCCGCGAGTCGGGGTTGCGTCCCGATATTCTTTCTCAGCTCCTGCCAGTGCTCGCCTCGGTTCTCATCGGCGGATTGTTCAAGAATATGAGCAAAAGCGGTCTCGGGGGCGTTTTAGGTCAGCTCGTCAATTCGGGCGCGCTGGGCTCGATCCTGGAACAAATGCTCGGCGGCGCCCGCGCGCCGCAGCCCCAACCCGCGCCCATGCCCATGCCGCGCGGCGGAGGAATGGGCGGCGGCGCGCTGGGCGGAATCCTGGGATCGATCCTGGGGTCATTGCTCGGCGCCGGTCGGCGTCCGGCGCCGGGCCCCTATCGCGGACCGGCCGACGATCCGGCCGGCCGCGGCCCGCTCGATCTCGACCCGGGTCGAGGCCGCCCCCAGGGCATGCCGGACGACATGGACCAGGCGTCGATCCAGCAGGCGATCGAGGAAATCCAGAAAACGCTGCAGATCGGATCCGCCAGGCGGGGCGAAACCGCTGGTCCGCGCGCGGATTTCGAAAGCATCATCGGTCAGATATTGGGCAAACGCTGAGAGAGGCGGCGCGGTCAACGGCGGCGGGCCAGACCGCCGGGAGCGGCGGCCGACCTTTATTGTAAGAGGCGCCCTTCCCTGCCGGCGCGACGGAGGCTTGCGCAGCGCCGGCTTTCCTGCAATCCAGTCGGCGCGATTCCTCGCCAGCGCGAGGCGCGTCCGCGCCGCAATCGCGCCCCTCGTCAAACACGGACAATTTTCCATAGATGGCTCGCGACGTATCCGACACGACGCCGATCACGTCGCGCAACATGTTGGTCGAATGGCTGGAAGCCGGGTGCAAGACC
>JBFXJV010000491.1:0-2666 GCA_050174515.1 Methylocystis sp. | reverse complement strand
GGAATCGAGATTGCCGGTGGGCTCGTCCGCCGCGAGGATGAGAGGGTCGGGGGCGAGCGCCCTTGCGAGCGCGACCCTTTGCTGCTCGCCGCCCGAAAGCTGCGCCGGATAGTGGGACAGGCGTTCAGTGAGCCCGACGGCCGCAAGCTCGGCCTCGGCGCGCTCGAAAGCGTCTGATTTTCCGGCCAATTCGAGCGGAACGGCGACGTTCTCCAGCGCCGACATGGTGGGGATCAGCTGGAAAGACTGGAAGACGATTCCTATGTTTTCTCCGCGGAAACGCGCCAGCGCGTCTTCCGAAAGCGCGCCGAGATCGCGCCCGTCGATCCTGACGCTTCCGGCGTCAGGCCGCTCCAGTCCGGCGAGGGTCATGAGCAAAGTCGATTTGCCCGAGCCGGAGGGTCCTAGAAGAGCGACCGTCTCGCCCTGCGTCACGCCCAAGCTGACATTCTTGAGCACATGCACGCGGGCGGCGCCTTCGCCAAGCGTGAGATCGACGCCTTCAACTTCGATAACCTGTCGCCGCACGGAGCAAAACCTTGATTGATGCGCCGCATTCGACGCCCTTGGTCCAGTCGCCTTATCGCGTTTTCCGCCGTCTCCTCCAAGCCTCGGTGTTCGCCGTATTGTCGCTATTCGCGCTCGCGCCAGCGCCGGCAAAGGCCGAACCGATCCGAATTCTGGCCTTCGGCGACAGTCTGACAGCCGGCGCCGGCATCGCCGCCGAGGATTCGCTGCCGGCGCAGCTCAAGAGGCGTTTGAGCGCAGATGGGTTCGACGTCGAAGTCGTGCAAGGCGGCGTGTCCGGCGACACGACGACGACAGGGCTCGCGCGCCTCGATTATACGCTGGGCGCCGGCCCGTTCGACATCGCCCTCGTCGAACTCGGCGCCAACGACATGCTGAACGGGCACGACCCGAAGACGACGCGCGCCAATCTCGATCAAATACTTTCCGTATTGCAGCAAAAAGGCATTCGTCCGATCCTGACGGCCATGGCGTCGAGCACGAATCACGGGCAAGCTTACAAGCGGGATTTCGATTCGATTTATCCGGACCTTGCCGCCAAATATCAGGCGCCGCTCGTGCCTTTTATCCTGGAAGGCGTCTGGGGTTCGCCTTCGCTGCTCATCTGGGACGGCGTTCATCCGAACGCGGCCGGCGTGACCAAGATCGTGAATAAGCTTGCGCCCTATGTCGAAAAAACGCTCGTCTCCATGGGGGCGAGAAAGAGTTCGCGCGCGCAATGAGGCCGCGCGATCCCGCTCGGGGAGAAAGTCATGCCCAGACTGTTCACGGCCTTGGAGATTCCCCGAGAGATCGCGGAGAGCCTGGCGCGGTTGCGCGGCGGAATCCCCGGCTCCCGCTGGATCGACGTTGAGAATTATCACATCACCCTGCGCTTCATCGGCGATGTCGACGACGCTTTCGCGCGCGATGCGGCGAATGCGCTTTCATTCATCCGCCGTCCGGAAGTCGCTGTGACCTTCGATCAATTGACCTCCTTCGGCGGCGACAAGCCGCGCGCCATCGTCGCGCGCGCAAGGCAGGAGCCGGCGCTTATCGAGATGCAGGCGGAGCAGGAGCGCCTGCTGCGTCGGCTCGGCGCGCCGCCCGAGCCGCGCAAATTCATCCCGCATGTGACGTTGGCGCGCCTGCGCGGCGCCAGCGCCGGCGCCGTCGCCGCCTATCTCGGGACTCGCGGCTACTTCCCGCCGCTGCGCTTCACCGCAGAGCGCTTCGTGCTTTATTCGTCGCGCGACTCCGTCGGCGGCGGCCCCTATATCGTCGAGGCGGAATATCCGCTGAGCGCGGCGCCGCAAGCGCTGACGGGAACGGCGGGGCGTTAGGGCGGCGTAGGGCGTTTGCGCTCCAGCCGCACATCGTTGGCGGCGGGTTATCGCAGCGCCAGCTTCCGGCCCTCCTTGCGGCCGAATAGCTCATAGTGGGCGAGAGGATTCATTCCTTTCTGCGCCACGTCAGGATTTTGTCGTAGATATCCATCGGTCGAGAAAAACGGACCCGGATCGAAGCCCTCTTTCGCCCCGTGGAGGAGGTAATGCATTGCGGCGTCGCCCGAGAAGTAGACGCGTTCGGCATAAAAGGCCGGATCGAAAAGGACCGAGCTTCTGAGGGCGAAATAAGGTTTGACGAGCTTCACGTCGCGTCTGCGCAGCAATAGTTCGAACGCCCTGACCATCGCAAATACGCGACCGACTGAAGAGCGTCCGTAACGCTGCGACATGTTCTCGAAAATTTGAGCGATGCGCTCAGTCGCAAGGACGCTCGCCTCGTCGTCGATGATGTGCTGAAGGATCTGCTGGCGATTTGCGTAATGCGCAGAGGTCTCCTGCTGCGAGAACGTTTTGTACGAGTCCAGGCGCAAATGCGCGTAAAATCCCCCTTGAACCTTATCGTCGATCACTTCCTCGACGACGAAGGGCGACAGGCCGAGAAAATAAGCGTCGGTCAGAAGCAGTCTGAAGCTGTTCGGCGTGAAGGCCGAGCAATGAACGTCGAAATAGGCTTCGTCCTTTTCCGATCGCTTTCGCGCCCAATCGTCGAACGCTTCGCGCAGGTTCCGTTCGGCGACAAAGCTGAAGGAAGCGGCGGACGCGTCGTCGCCGGCGCCTCGCGCGATCATGCTGACCTGCTCGAATATCTGA
>JBFXJV010000490.1:0-2668 GCA_050174515.1 Methylocystis sp. | reverse complement strand
CTCAGCCTCGTGGTCGAACCAGAGACAGGCGCGAACGCTTGGCATCGGGGTCACGGCGCGCTCCCTGCTGAAGCTTCAGCTCTCGCCTTCAAATCAGCGAGACCGGTCTCAAAAGCGCTCGAGACCATTTTCTCGGTGTTGACGAAAACGCTGAACAACTTCCCCACGAATGGTTGCTTGCCGCTCATCGCCCAAGTGACGTCGGAGCCGTTCCCGTTCGGGACGATCGTGAACTCGACGCGGTTCTGGCATTTCATCGGTCGATCCATGCGCAGCGCCACGACAACTTTCGACGAGGGCGCGGACTCGATGATTTCCGCCCGGCCCGAGCCGACCTTCCCGTTGCCGTCGAAATCATTGGCGGCGCCGACGCCGTTCGATGGGCCGCTGTAGGAGAGCTTGATGTTTGGATCGGCCTTCACGAAAGGGTTCCATTCGTTCATGGCGCGCGGATCGTCGATCAGCGGAAATATCTTCTCGGGCGGCGCGGAGATATGGATCGAACGCGAGAACTGACAACTGTCCGGCTTTGTCGAAGCATAAAACAGCACCGCGCCAAGAAGGCCGACCAAGCAGGCGAGAAATATGAGCATCACGAATCTCCA
Source organism: Methylocystis sp. (assembly GCA_050174515.1). Lineage (GTDB taxonomy): Bacteria > Pseudomonadota > Alphaproteobacteria > Rhizobiales > Beijerinckiaceae > Methylocystis. The sequence goes on along the minus strand of JBFXJV010000490.1, from coordinate 2,063 downwards.
TATTGCGACCTTTCGACATAGCGAGCGAAGTTGTTGAGGATCGCCTGCCAACCGCCGCGCTGCTGCTCAATCGAATGCGTCGCCTCCGCGTCAAATGTCACCCGCACATTGACGCCCCCTTCGGCGTCAGTGAATTCGACCGAGGCCGTTCGATCGCCGAAGACGTATTCTATGAGTCTTGGCGCAACGATCTTCGTGTAGGTCCCGGCAAAGTCAAAACCCATGCTGCCATCCTTGGCTTCCATGCGCGAAGAAAACGTTCCTCCCTCGCGCAAATCAACCGTTGCAGCCGTCGTTCGCCAATCGTCGGACGCAGCATTCCATCGCTTGATGTCGTCAGGGCTCGTATAGGCGCGCCAGACTTGTTCGATTGGCGACGCGACCGTCGCTTCAACCGTAATTTTCATCTTGTTCGATTCCTGTGTTGACGATCAAAGGGCGATTAGGCGCCTGGTATCGGAAGCACGGGCATCACTTCGATGGATTCTCCTGGGAAATGTGTGAAATGCGGATGATTTTCGAAGAGCTTTGCAGCGGCTTCGTGCGAGTCCGCGTTGACAAGGGTGAAGGCGCCCATTGCGTTGCCGATGTCCTCAATTCCGTTCGAGGAAATCCTCTTCGTTTTGCCTAACGGCCCACCCATTACGACAATGGCTGCTTGGTTTTTCTCGACCCATTCTTTCCAGGCGGCGATGCCCTCCTGCGTCTTCTGTTGCCGTTCAGCTTCAGAGATGGCATTCCATGCCGCCATTCTCGGGCTGGTCTTGCTGCCGAGGAAAATCGCGAGGAAAGTGTTATTCGTAGTCATGAGGTCTCCCTTAGTTTATGGGGCGCGTTACGCAAATCGCGCCGTGAGAACGATTGATTTGCGATAATGCCGCGCCGCCTTCACGTTCTGCCGAACGCGAATATGCGTCGCTTCAGCCCTGGCCGGCATTCAGACGAACTCGGCATGAATTTCCTCCTGACATCTTGGGAGGAGACTAAATTGGCTCCAAACAGGTTGCGACTTGGAACGGCGTGGCAAGTGCGTCAATAAAGGGCCGGACATGATTTTGGCATGTCGAGACGCCTTCAGTGAGTTTTCTGGACGAGTTCGCTCGCAAGTTGCGCGAGATTCTCGAACGCGCCGGTCCAGCCATGTTGATGCGAGCATGCGGACTCTTCGGTCGCGAGGCCTGCATGGATGAAGATCATCTGGGTCTTGCCGCCAGTTTCATTGAGAACCACGGTGATTCTCGTGTTCGCTCGCGGTTCGAGGCGGTTGCTCTCCCATGTGTGGGTGAAGACAAGACGCGAAGGTTTCTCGATTTCCAGATATTCTCCGCAATGAATGAAGTCCTCGCCTTCCGGCGAACGCATGCCCGAACGCCATTTGCCGCCAATGCGCAGATCATTCTCGGCAAAGAGCACCTTGAACTCCGCAGGGCACATCCAGCGCAGCAGATGGTTGGCTTCCGTCCAAGCCTTCCACACGAGAATTCGCGGTGCGTCGAAGGTTCGATGCATGACCAACGTATGGCCATCGCCTTCCTCACCCGTGGCGCGCGCCAATCCTTCGAGAACGCTTTCCCATCCGGCGCGCACGCTGACGTCGATCGACGCCCATTCTGGCAAGAGGCGATGCGTGAGCGTGAGGACGCTTCCTGCGCCGTCCGGTTTGATGTCCACGGTCACGACGCTGAAGGGACCGTCCTTACTACTTCCGAAAGTGAAAACGATTCGACGGGGACGGACGATTTCGCGGTATTCGCCGAAATGCGTCGCCAATGTCTCGCCGCGTTGCTCATGAATTGCAAAACCGCCGCCGACGTGCGCGTCAATTTCGACATGTTTCGATACGCCGCCAGGCGCAGCGAACAGCCATGCGCCGACAGCCTTCGGATCGAACCAGGCGTCGAACAGTCGCTCGGGCGAAGCAGCGAAATGACGCGAAACGACAAGCGTCGGGTAAGACAAGTCAGTTGCGAGGCTCATCGGGATTCCCCTTCTGCAGTTCCTTCAGATAAACGTCGAGGCGGTCGAAGCTTTGATCCCAGAAGCGGCGGTAGGTCTCCAGCCAG
>JBFXJV010000489.1:0-2668 GCA_050174515.1 Methylocystis sp. | reverse complement strand
GCTATCGCGATGATCTGCGTCCTGGAGCGCCACGCGTTTGCCAGCGTATCGACGGCCTGCGCAAGGATGGGTCGGCCTTTCCGATGAATCTCGGCGTCTGCGAAATCGCCTGCGACAGGAAGCGCCTAATAATCGGAGTAATCCGCGATCTCAGTCAGCGCCGCCGCTTCGAACAGGGCCTTCACCAGCTTCAAGCGAACCGGATCGATCTGATCGAAAACATGGCGGCCGGACTGGCGCATGAACTCAAGCAGCCGCTGACGGCGATCAGCGCCTACCTCAATTTCGCTCGCCGTCATCTCAAGGAGAAAAACCTTTCTGTCGAGAAGGTCGTGGAGTTGCTGGACAGCGCCGATGCGCAGGTCTTCCGCATCTCTGAAATCATGGACAATCTTCGCCAGTTCATCGCGCGCGGAGAAACGGCGAAATCGCCGCAGCATCTGAACGCCGTGATCCGAACCGCCTGTGAATTCACCGATGCGCTTGCGCGGGAACATGACGTCAAAACGACGCTCGACCTCGCCGCCGCGCCAGACATGGTCGTGATCAACAAGGTTCAGATTCAGCAGGTCGTCGTCAATCTTAAGCGCAACGCCGTCGAAGCGATGCAAAACTGCGAACGGCGCGAAATGAGGGTGTCGACTCGCCTCATTGACGGCCGGTTCATTCGCGCCGACGTCGCCGACACCGGTCCCGGCCTGTCCGAGGACGTTACAGCCAGGCTCTTCGAGCAGTTCACGACGACGAAGCCTCATGGCCTCGGCGTCGGGCTCTCGATCTCGCGTTCGATCATTGAAGCGCACAACGGGAAAATTTGGGCGGAGCCCAACCCGGGCAGCGGCGTGGTCTTCAGCTTCGTGTTGCCGCTGGCGGACGCCTGACGGAGCCGCGTGGCCCAAAAATCATTGAGAATAATGCTGTCGCGCGGCGCAACCGAACGTTTCGCGCCCGTCGTTAACTGCGCATTGAGATTGCGGCGTAAGCCTTCGGCAAGGCGAATGTGGATAAGCAGGGAGGAACTGCTATTGTTGCACCGCGCGCAGGATCACGCGGCATTCGGGCTGAATTGCCTAAATGCAGATAACGTGAACGATTCCAAAGGCTTATAGCGAAGTTACACGAAAAACCGGGTTCCAGTTTTTCGCAACGCGCTCTATGTCTCGATCGTCAACGGAATCTTTGGGAGAGAGCTTCGTGCTGAGCTTCGAGAACGTCGGCTTGCGTTATGGCGTCGGCGCCGAAACCCTTCGTGACATCAATTTTCAGATCGCGCCGCGTTCCTTTCAGTTCCTCACCGGCCCGTCCGGCGCGGGCAAGACCACCTTGATGCGCCTGATCATCATGGCCCTGCGGCCGACGCGCGGACTGATCAATATTTTCGGCAAGGACACGGCGGCGCTCAGCAATGAGGAGGTCGCAGAAACGCGCCGCGGGATTGGCGTCGTCTTCCAGGATTTCCGGCTGCTGGATCATCTGACGCTCTACGAAAACGTCGCCCTGCCCTTGCGCGTGCTCGGCCGCGAAGAGGCGGGGTATCGCGCCGAAGTGACCGAACTCTTGCGCTGGGTCGGCCTTGGCGAACGCGCACATGCGTTCCCGACGATCCTCTCAGGCGGCGAAAAGCAGCGCGCCGCGATCGCCCGCGCGCTGATCTCACAGCCCAAACTGCTGCTCGCGGACGAACCGACAGGCAATGTCGACCCCACGCTTGCGCGGCGGATCCTGCGCCTGTTCGTTGAGCTTCACAAGGCCGGAACCGCCGTCATCATCGCAACCCATGACTTGACCTTGATGGATCAGTATGAGGAAGCGCGACGTCTCGTGCTCGCCGACGGCCGGCTTCACATTTTCGAATAAGCGGACGATGGCCGTGATGCAATTTTGGTCCACGACCCGCCGTGACGCGCCCGACATCGACGTCGACGCCGAGGAATTTCCGGCGCAGAGCGCGCTGGTGCCGGCAGACTCCGTGCCCGGCCGTTCGCTCGTCATCGTCATCGCGATCATGACGTTTCTCGCCGCGCTCGCCGCCAATGTCGCCATTCTCGTCGCCGACGCCAGCGTGGATTGGCGCAGCGACATCGCGCGCGAGGCGACTGTGCAGGTGCGTCCGGCGCCGGGCCGCAACATTGAAGCCGACGTCGCCGCCGCAGCCGAGACGATGCGCCAGACGCCCGGCGTCCGGGAGGCGCGAGTCTACGCGCAGTCTGAATCAGAGGCGCTGCTGAAGCCTTGGCTCGGCGAGGGGCTGGACCTTTCGGAGCTTCCGACGCCGCGCATGATCGTTCTGAAGCTCGAGACCGAAAATCGGCCGGATTTCGACAGGTTGCGCATGGAGCTCGAACGTGTCGTCCCAAACGCCGTGCTCGACGATCACCATATATTTATCGAGCGGCTTGGCGACATGGCGCGCGCCGCCGTGGCGACCGCCGCCCTCGTCTTCATACTGATTCTTGCCGCCATGGCGGTCGCCGTGGCGTCGGCGACCCGGGCGGCGGTCGCGACCAATCGCGAAATCGTCGAAGTGCTGCACATCGTCGGTGCCGCCGATGCATTCATCGCCCTGGAATTTCAGCGCCGCTTCATGGCGCTGGGCTTTCGCGGCGCTCTGATCGGCGGCGGCGGCGCGATCGCCTTCTTCATCCTGGCGCAATTTCTTTCGCAGCGA
>JBFXJV010000488.1:0-2672 GCA_050174515.1 Methylocystis sp. | reverse complement strand
CCCGTCTCGACGCCGCTGTCATCGTCATAATGAAGGGTCAGCGGCGAGCCACATTCCCCGCAGAAGGACCGCCGCGCGATCGGTGACGATCGGAATATTTTCTGAGTGTCACCATGCCAGCCAACATCGTCCCACCGCACCCATGCGAGGACCGCAAACGCGCTCCCGGTTGATTGTCGGCACATCGAGCAATGACAGTAGTGAACAAGCGGCGGAGCCGTGAGAACGTAGCGCATCGCGCCGCAGAGGTATCCGCCCTCAAGGTTCCGCTGTCCAGCGTCCTCGCGCGGCGTTTCGTCAAGTTCAGGCATCGGCCATGCCGGGAGGGAGCGCGCGATAGAGCGTAGAGTGATGGCACTTGAGCAGCTTGGCCGCTTCGCGCACGGACGTGCCCTCGCCAACCAGGCGCTCGCCTAGCGCGATCTGGTCTGGCGTCAGCTTGGGAGGTCGACCGAAGCGGACTCCCCGGGCCTTCGCCGCGACGCGCCCGCTGCTAGTGCGCTGGTAGATCAGCTCGCGCTCAAACTCGGCAATGCCGGCGAATACCGTCAGCACCATGCGGCCAGCGGGCGAAGTCGTATCCGCCCAGGGCTCAGCTAGAGAGCGCAGCCCAGCGCCGGCGTCATTCAGTTTCTCGGCTATGTCGAGAAGATCCTTTGTCGATCGGGCGAGCCGATCGAGCCGGGTCACGACCACCACGTCATCGGCGCGAAGCTGGTCCATCATCCGGGCCAGCTCGGGTCGGTTGCGCTTCGCGCCCGACACCTTCTCTTCAAAGGTGCGGCGGCAGCCGGCGTCCTTCAGCGCGGCCCGCTGTAGTCGTAAATCCTGATCGTCAGTGGAGACGCGCGCATAGCCAACAAGCATGTCGCGAATGTGTATCGAAACGCGCGCATTTAGCAACAGACTTTCGCGACACTGCTAGCGCTGGAAAAGCGGTCCCCAGCCCGCGTGTCGCGAAACTTACGACTTTTGCGAAACAGCGCGCAACAAAGTCCGGCGTCGCCAGAGAGCAGGAACGCCCGTTGCGAGTCCGAAAGCGACCACCAAGCAGGGCAGAAGCGCCGCGAGATCTAATATGATACCGACGGAGCTGTGTTCGACACCGGCCCACCGATAGAATGGGCCTGTCAGCATCGCGACGACGATCGCGCCGGGTAGCGCCGTGACCGTGCGCCACCATGCTCTATGAACACGATCGCTTTCCTTTGTTAAACGACAGCGAAGTGAGGGCTCGCGTGCGGCGCTGAACGGGTTTTCGCTGTGAAGGAACTCGCCGAAGGCGATGCGCTCGAACGTCTGTCCGATTTTTTGTCCTATGTGCATCAAGGCCAGTCCTTCCGAAAAGCGCAAGTTGAAGGGGAGAGGCGAACTATGGCCGACCGCGCTTCTCGAACCAGGTTTGACAGAATTTCAGGAAATGCCGGTCCGGGTTCTTGGGGGCAATCTCGTTTTCCCCGAGCCAGTTGCGCCACTCGCGTTCGAGATAGTGGATGTCCCACCCCGGCGCGACGTTGCGAGCATCGCCGTAAATGTCTCTATCGAGCGGACCCGTCCACGGCTCTGCCGCCTGTGCCAAGGCGGAGGCTTTCATCGTTCCCCGGTTGGCGAACGACACCATATCTGCCTCTGAATCGAAGGTTACGAAGTAGTCGGGCAGATGATCGCTTTCGACCAGCTCGCGCACGGCGCGGCGAAACTCTTTATCGGATGACTTAGAGCCCGATTTTTTGTGAAGGATTTCAAGCGATACCTTCCACGACGCTTGCTGCCCGCAATGCTTGCGCGCCAGCTCGTATATCCGGCGTTCGATCGGCCGCCGCAGGCGGAAATAATCGCGGTGCAGCGTCAGCACCTCATTGTGTCGGATCGCGTTGAACACCCAATCCGACAGCTTGATTTCGCAATGGAGCAACCGCCCATCGAGCCCGTGCTTGCGGCGGATCGAGGATGCGTCGATCAGGCCGAAGCCCTCAATCTGCTCCTCGTCGCCGGTGACGATGTTTGTCCGAATGCGCGTGCCTTCGAGTCGGTCCAGAGCCTCTATAAGCGCCTTGTAGTCCTTCCCCGCCGTCCCGCGATTGGTGAAGACAAGCAATTCGCGGCTGCTAATCCGGACCCGCTGAGAGACTTGCTCTCCTAGCTTGAGCTTCGCCATTATCTGCGAAATGCAGTAGATCAGAATGTCTTTGTCATAGATCGTGGCCAGGCCCTTGATGCTGGGCGTAACCTCAAGCCAGTTGCCGTTATGCTCATATCGCCTAACGCTTGTCTCGGGCTTCTTCGATAGCGAGTAGAACGGGTGCTCCAATTGCGGCATCACGTCCTTCAGCACCGCATCCCCCACGTCACAGATGAAGAGATCGTGCTGGGGGTGCCGTTCAGGCACCAATGCCGGCGGCCTATCAGGCGCCAGGGCGGATTGCAGATTCGGGGTATCGGCCACCATTCTCTTTTCTTCGGGGTATCACCCACCGTTGTCAATAGTTCGGGGTATCACCCACCCATGAAACAGATTCGGGGTATCACCCACCAGCGGGGTAAATTCGGGGTTTTACCCACCGGACCACGGATTCGGGGTTTCACACACCAGCATTCGGGGTATTACCCACCGAGATTCGGGGTTTTACCCACCCGTCTTTCCAAACTAGCCTGCATTATCAACGGCTTGC
>JBFXJV010000487.1:0-2676 GCA_050174515.1 Methylocystis sp. | reverse complement strand
CCAACAGAATCAGCCAAGGTTTCGTCCGAATGTAGAATCAATGTGACCGGTCGCGACAGGACAAAGCCGGACTCGTTTACGATATAGGTCGCGGGCGCGTCCGAAGTGAGACGAATAGCGCTGTTCTCAAGATCGTAGCGAACATGGTTGCTGCCCGAAAAACGCGCTGCGATTTTTTCGCCATAGCCGAGTCGAGGTCGGCATCTGATGCGAATGCGACACAGGCCTTCGATCGGTTCGATCCACCGCACGATCATTGGCGGCTTGAACATCCGTCCGTGATGGCGAAAGCGCGGCGCGAAATCGGTGATTGCAAAGGACGCGCCGGATGCGGCGCGCACCTCTGTGCGCACCATCGCAGTGTTGCGAACATAGCTTTGTTCGCTTCCGGCCTCGGATTCCTCGGCGAGTTCGATTGAGAAGAAGCCGCCCTGCGACGCGTCGCCGTCGAGCAGAGAGCAGAACACGGGATCGCCGTCGATGCGCGGCCAGCACATCCAAACGATGGAGCCACGCCGATCGAGCAGCGCCGCGATGCCGCTGTTTCCAATCAAGGCAAGATCGAGCGAGGGGCGCAGCGTCAAGTCATGTCTCCTTTCACCAACGTTTTCAACCAGTTTCGCAGGTCCGACGGTCCAGCGAAATTCGCAGATTCGGAGGGAAAATATTCGCCGCCGACGCTGAGTCCGACCCCTCCCAGCCTGTTCGCGGCCTCGATCGCCGAGACATCGGTCAGATCGTCGCCGATGGCCACGGGACAGCAATTTTGGAAATTGGGCAATGTCAGAATGCGCTCCAGCGCGCCGCCCTTAGAAGCGCCTCTCGGAATGATTTCGAAAACCTTGCGCCCGCCCAGAACAACAAGATCGCCAGGCTTGTCCGCTATGATTTCCTGCAACGCGCGCCTAAGCGGAGACTCGACATCAGGACGCGAGCGATAGTGGACGGCGACCGATGTTCGTTTGGCCTCGAAGGTCACGAACTCATACGGGCGTATTGTCTCCTGCACCGCATCGATGATCCCGGACGCGAGCGGAGGGGCGTCGAGTACGACGCTTTGGCCTGGATCAAGGCGCAGCTCGGCTCCATGCGCTCCAGCAGCGATGCAGCGGAACGGCGACAAGAACCGGTCGATGCTGGCGATCGGCCGCCCCGTCAGGATCGCGAGTCTGCCTTCGAACCTCGCCGACAGGAGTTCCAGCAGCTCCGGCAATCCTGCAGGAACATCGATTGCTTCCGGCGTGGCGGAGATGTCAACTAAGGTTCCGTCAAAGTCGAGAAAAAGCGCCAAGCTTCTATGCCCTTCAAGCAGCTTTCTCGACATTTGGGCAGTCTCCTTTCCTTCAACCGCCGGAGTCCCATGCGGCGCGCCTTTGCGGGGTTGGCTTTTCGGCGCGTCTTTGGGCTCCTCGCAGCGCTCGAGGCTCAGTCTAATCTCTAGAGGCTTCACGGCGACTGGTTCATCCTTGTAACAGAGCGGTCCGCCGTCGATCGATCGTTCCGTGAGGAATATCCGATCGGTGCGGCCGCTTGGTGGGGACCTGGATAGTTGTTCGAACAGCAAGTTCGATTGAGCAAGGCGGAGTCAAGGAAGAGGCCGAAGAATAGCACAAGCAAGCCCGCAGGTCCGGACTGGGAGCATTCAAGCTCGTCTGGGGAGTTATGTGAATTTTCGAAGTCAAGATCGCATTTTTTCGGGATTGGCGATCTTATGCGAAAGCGACGATGAAGAGAAGGAGACGGAAATTGAAGCGGCTCGGATCGAAAGAGACGAGTTCGCCGTTCCGGAAACGCTTGGCCTGCCCTTCGCCAAAGGGAACGCCAGATCGCTGCGCCTCAGACGGAGATAGCCGCGCGCCGCTTGAGCGATTCCGACGCCAGTGGACATCAGCCGAGCCGACTCGTGCGCCGAGTCACCGGACCGTTCACCTTTTTCCACGCGTCGACGCCGCCCTCGATATGACAGGCGGTCTTGACGCCCGCTTCCTGAGCGGCCTCGACCGCCATCGCCGAGCGCTCGCCGTATGCGCAATAGAACAGGATCCGTTTGCCGGTCGCCTCCGCTAACTCGTGCAGCATCCCGCCTTCGGCAAGGTTTTCTTGCAAGTCGTGATAGGGCGCATGCAGCGAGCCAGGGATGCTTCCATGTCTTTCGCGCTCATGCTTTTCCCGCAAATCGACAAATGCGACGTCGTGGCGCCCATGCAGGAGCACTGCATCGACGGCCGAGACCGCCCAGCCTTTTCGCGCGATTTCGTCCTGATGGAGGCCGATATGCATATTGGCGGGCACAGCTACATCCATCATTTTTGGATTGGCCAACCTCAGACCGCCCATCAGCTCGATGTACTCATCAACCGATCCGACCTGGAGGCGGGGGTTGAATCGCTGCTCTTCGCCAATCGTCGAAACCGTATCTCCCTTATAGTCGTGCGCCGGATAGATGAATGTCTCGCTCGGCAGCTTCAGCAATTTGCCGAAAATTGAATCATACTGGGCCCTTGCGTCACCATTCTGGAAGTCGGTGCGACCAGTTCCGCGAATGAGCAGCGTGTCGCCGGTGAACACCCGGTCGTCCATCACGAAAGAATAGGAATCGTCGGTGTGCCCCGGCGTATAAAGCACGTCGAGACTCACGCCCTCTATCTCGATACGCTCGCCATCAGCAACACGCAT
>JBFXJV010000486.1:0-2692 GCA_050174515.1 Methylocystis sp. | reverse complement strand
GGGCCTGCCGGTCACCGACGCCAGACGCGTGATCGAGATCGACGATGTGTTGGAGCTGATGATCGCGTCCGTCTTCGCGACCTTCGCGAGTTCGGCGAGGATCTTTCGCTTGACGTCCTCGACTTCGGTCGCCGCCTCGATGACGAGGTCGGAATCGGCGAGACCGGCGATTTCCGGCGCGCTGCTGATCCGCTCGAGCGCCGGTTCGATGTTGGAGGCGTCAAGCTGACCGCGTTCAGCCGCGCGGCGCATCTGGGCGGCGATGTCGGCGACGCCCGCGTCGATGCGCTCCTGCGAAATGTCGTTCAGTGCTACGTCATAGCCGGCGAGCGCGCAGACATGCGCGATCCCTTTTCCCATCTGGCCCGCGCCAATGACGCCGATCTTGCGAATCTCGAAACCCATGTTTTGACCCGTCAGCCAAGCCAGCGCCGGATAGCGAGCGACGCGCCGCGCTGAGGCGTGCCGCAGTGCAATATAACTTGCGTTCCTCTGCAAGGAAAACAAAGAAAAAGCAACTGTTGAGCCTCAACCCCCCAAGCGCTCCGCCAATTTCGCCCCGCCGCCCCGGCGATCCGGCCGAAGCGGCGCCGTTTTTTTGCTCAGCCGCCGAGTTTCGCCAGTTCGGCGTCAAGCTCGGGCAAAGCCGTGAAGAGGTCGGCGACAAGGCCGTAGTCGGCGACCTGGAAGATCGGCGCCTCTTCATCCTTGTTGATCGCGACGATCACCTTCGAATCCTTCATGCCAGCGAGGTGCTGGATCGCGCCTGAAATGCCGGCCGCGATATAAAGATCCGGCGCGACCGCCTTTCCGGTCTGGCCGACCTGCAGATCATTGGGCGCATAGCCGGCGTCGACGGCGGCGCGGGAGGCGCCGATCGCGGCGTTAAGCCGCGTCGCGACGGGATCGAGCACTTTCTGAAAATTTTCCGCCGAGCCGAGCGCGCGGCCCCCGGAAAGAACGACCCGCGCCGAGGTGAGTTCGGGACGCTCGGATTTCGCCAGCTCTTCACGCTTGAAGGCGGAAACGCCGGGGTCGGACGACGCGGCGACCGCCTCGACCGGCGCCGAGCCGCCCTCGGGCGCCGCCGCAAAGGCCGTCGTGCGCACCGTGACGACTTTCTTGGCGTCCTTTGCCCGTACGGTCTGGACGGCGTTGCCCGCATAGATCGGCCGCTCGAAAGTGTCGGCGGACACGACTTTGATGATGTCCGAAACCTGCATCACGTCGAGCAGCGCCGCGACTCGCGGCAGCACGTTTTTCGTCGCCGAAGTCGACGGCGCGATAATCACGTCATAGCCGCCGGCGAGCGAGACGATCAGGGCCGCGACCGTCTCGGCGAGAACATGATCGAGCGACGGGTCTTCGGCATGGAGAACCTTGTCGACGCCGGCGAGCTTCGCCGCCTGTTCGGCTGCGCTCTTCAATCCAGGCCCGGCGACGAGAATGTGAATCGGGCCGCCGATCTCCTTGGCGGCGGTGAGCGCCTTGGCGGTGGCCGGCGCAAGCGCGCCATTGGCGGTTTCGGCAAGAAGCAGAATCGTCATCTTCAAATCACTCCCGCTTCCTTAAGCTTGCCGACGAGTTCGACGACCGAGCCGACCTTGACGCCAGCCTTGCGCTTTGCTGGCTCGGCGGTCTTCACCACTTCGAGGCGCGGCGAAATGTCGACGCCGTAATCGGCGGGCGACTTCACCGCGACCTCTTTCTTCTTCGCCTTGATGATGTTGGGCAGCGAGGCGTAACGCGGCTCGTTCAAGCGCAAATCGGTCGTCACGACCGCCGGCAGTTTCAGGCTGACGGTCTGCAGCCCGCCGTCGATTTCGCGGGTCACGTCGACGGCGCCGTCGGCCATCTCGACCTTTGAGGCGAACGTGCCCTGCCCCCAACCTAAAAGCGCGGCGAGCATCTGGCCGGTCTGATTGCAGTCGTCGTCGATCGCCTGCTTGCCCATGATGACGAGCTGCGGCTGTTCCTCGGCGACGATTTTTGCGAGGATTTTGGCGACGGCGAGCGGCTCGACGGTCTCGTCGGTCTTGACCAGAATGCCGCGGTCGGCGCCCATGGCGAGGCCGGTGCGCAGGGTCTCGTCCCCCTTGGCGGGGCCGATCGTGACGACGACCACTTCCGTCGCCTTGCCGGCCTCCTTCAAGCGCAGCGCCTCTTCAACGGCGATTTCGTCGAAGGGGTTCATCGACATTTTGACATTGGCGAGATCGACGCCGGACCCGTCCGCCTTGACCCTGATCTTGACGTTGTAATCGACGACCCGTTTGACGGGCACGAGAATCTTCATCGCGCGACCCCTTGGTCTTGCTTGACCCTTTGGCGAGACGGTTGAGGAGCGCCGGCTGCGGGCGCTCCGCTTCGGCTAAAGCCGTTGCGCGGTCTGGTAGCGGGGGGGCGCGCGCGAGTCAAACCAGGCGATCAGGGAGCATCGTCGCCCGCATCCGGCGGCGACGGCGTCGAGGCGAGCGGGCCGCCGCGGTCGAAAAGCCTGTGGCGGCGGCGCTTGAACAGCGGCGTCAGCACGAGGCCAGCGGCGATGCCGCCGACATGCGCCATCCAGGCGATGGCGCCGCCCTCGCCCATCGAAGCGTTGATAAGCTGCATCAAAATCCAGGCGCCGACGAAGAGCCAGCCGGAGGCGACGAAGGAGAACAGAGGCGCCCGCAGCCCGAGGACCGACTTC
>JBFXJV010000485.1:0-2705 GCA_050174515.1 Methylocystis sp. | reverse complement strand
CGTCGCCATCGCGCTGGCAAGGCGCGCGCAGGCGCTGGTGCTCGACGAGCCGACCTCCGGCCTCGACCCGCTCGCGGCGAATGAGTTCGCCGCGCTGATCGAGCGGCTGCGCAAGGACGGCATGGCGGTGCTGATGGTCACCCACGACCTCTTCCTCGCCAAGCAATGCGGTACGAGGATCGGCATCATGGCGCAGGGGCGTCTCGCATCGGCGTTCGGCGCCGAAGACGTCGATCATCTGGGGCTGGAGCGCGCCTATCTCGATCTCTTCGCGAGGGCCGCATGAGCGAACTCGCGCTTGCGCCGCTCGCTGCGGCGGCGCCGGCGAAGAGCCGCTGGCGCGTCATGCGCGCCGTCGCCGCCAAGGAATGGCTGGAGCTTTGGCGCGACCGCCGCCTCGTCTGGCTCAGCGCCTTCGTTGTGGCGCTGATGCTCGCCGCGCTCGCCTTCGGCTATGTCGAAAACGCCAGAATTCTGCGCGAGCGCGAGGCGGCGGCGAAGGCCGATCGCGATCTCTGGCTCGGACAGAGCGTGAAGAATCCGCACGCCGCCGCGCATTTCGGCCAATACGCGTTCAAGCCGTCGAGCCCGCTGGCGCTCGCTGATCCCGGCGTCGACGCCTATGTCGGTTCGGCCATATGGCTCGAGGCGCACAGGCAGAACGAGACCCGGTTCAAACAGGCGCGCGACGGCGGCGTCGGCGCGCGGCTCGGCTCGCTGTCGCTCGCCTTCGTCCTGCAGACGATCGCGCCGCTCATCGTCATCCTGATGGGCTTTGCGAGTTTCTCGGGCGAACGCGAAAGCGGCACGCTCAAACAATTGCTCAGCGTCGGCGTGCGCCCGCGCGACATTCTCGCCGGCAAGGCGCTCGCGCAGATCGGCGCGATTTTCGCGCTGCTCGCGCCCGCCTTCATCGGCGCGGCGCTCGCCCTATTCTTTCTTGTCGATCGCGAGCGCCTGTCGCTCGCCGATCAATTTATCCGGCTCGGCGCGCTCGGCGCCGCCTATGCCGTCTATCTCGCCGGCTTCGCATTTCTCGCGCTCGGCGTTTCGGCGTTGGCGAAAAATTCCCGCGCGGCGCTCGTCACGCTGCTCGCTTTCTGGCTCGCCAATTCGTTTCTCGCGCCGAGGCTGGCGACCGACGCCGCCCGCGCCTTCGCGCCGACGCCGACATGGCAGGAATTTCACGCCGGCATTATCCAGGACAAGGCGAAGACCTTCGGCCATGACGAGAGCCATCCCGCCTTCGTCGCCTTCCGCGACGAGACGTTGAAGAAATACGGCGTTACGCGCATCGAGGATTTGCCGGTCAATTTCCGCGGCCTTGCGCTGCGCAAGGACGACGAAGCGGGCTATGCGATTTTCGATCGCCATTTTGGCGCCCTGCAGTCGACCTTTGACCGGCAGGACGCGCTTCGCGCCGCGCCCGGCTTCCTTTTTCCGCTGCTTGCGCTGCGGCCGATCTCAATGGCCTTCGCGGGGGCGGACAGCCGCAGCCAGTTCGATTTCGCGACGAGCGCCGAAGCGCATCGGCGCGACATCCAGAATGAAGTGAGCGACAACATCATCCATTTCGCCCGCGACAATTCTTACGTCGCGGGGCCGCAGCTGTGGCGGAAGATCGCCGCCTTCGCCTACCGGGCGCCCGGCGCCGGTTTCGCGCTCGGTCACAGCGCGTTGCCGATCGCAGCGCTTTTCGGCTGGCTTGCGCTCGCGGTCGTTTTCGCGACTGTCGCGGCGCGACGGCTGCGGCCGGAGTGAGGCGCGCGATGTCTTCCGCTTTCCTCGCCGGCTTGCGTTTTGAAGCGCGGATGATGCGCCGCGACGGCGCGGTCTGGTTTGCGCTCATCGTCTTGGCGGGCGTCGCGCTGTTCGCCCTCGCGATGGGATCGGCGCGGGTCGCTGCGCAGCAGGCGTCGATCGTTGCGGCGCGCGTCGACGAAACCCAGCGACTCTCGCGACTTCAAAAAACGCTGGCGCAATTGCAGGAAGCAGACGCGCAGGGCAAGCCCGCGCCGGAGCCGCCGCCCTTTCGCGATCCGCGCAATCCGACCTTCATGGGCGGCGGGCCCGCTGCGACGGTCGCGGCGCTCGCGCCCACGCCGTTGGCGCTCGTCGCGACCGGCCAGAGCGATTTGCTGCCGCCCGCGGTTCGGGTGACGACGCGCTCAAAAGACAGTTTTCTCTTCGCCGACGAGATCGACAATCCCGCCAATCTGATGTCGGGCGCGACCGATCTCGCCTTCGTCGTCGTCTTCGTCTATCCGCTCGTCGTTCTGGCGATGGCCTTCAATCTTCTCGCCGGCGAGCGCGAGCAGGGAACTCTGGCGATAACGCTCGCCTCAGCGCGCCGGCCCGCCGCCGCGCTCGCCGGCAAGCTCGCCGCGCGCGTCGCCGCGCCGATCCTTGCGATGCTGCTCGCCGTCGCGGCGGGCGTCTGGATCTTCGCCGGCTGGGAGCGCCTCGCCTTGCCGGGCTTCGCCGCGCTCGTCGTCGCGGTTCTGTTCTATGGCCTGTTCTGGGCGGCGCTTGCCGCTGCGGTTGACGGGCTCGGCCATGGCTCGGCGTTTAATGCGCTGACGTTGATCGGCGCCTGGGCAGCGATCGCCATGATCGGGCCGGCCGCAATCAACAGTCTTGCCGCTGTCGTCCATCCGGCGCCGTCGCGCATCGACATGGTGCTGGCGGCGCGCGCCGCCTCGACC
>JBFXJV010000484.1:0-2732 GCA_050174515.1 Methylocystis sp. | reverse complement strand
CCTTGAGCCTCTTGCAAAGTGTTCTACGTGTGTTCTAATCCAGCTCGCCCTTCGTGAGTAACGGAACTCACAGAACGTGCTACGCATAATCGAAAACGAGACAACGATTCGCGCTGCTAACGCATTATGGAGGCTCCCTATGATGAAACTGAAGGTCGAAAAAGTTGGCAATGGCCTTCATCATAGCGAAGTTGTCGTGAGCGTGCATACAGACCAAGGCGAAGAGGGCCTTGTGATCGACAAGCGATCATTGCACGAGGGGTTTGTCAGCGTTGGCTATCCTATTAGGAGCGACGGCGACTCGTTTCTCATAGAGCTGCCTCGAGAAACCTACGCGGGTAACTGGCGAGTTTGGGTTGATCGCAGTCAATTAGAAGCTGTTTGAGAGAGACGATTTGCTTGATCCTAACAGATAGAGAGATTCGCACGGCGCTGAGAAAAGGCGTGATCGTTATCGATCCGCTTCCATCGGAGAATGCCTACAGTTAGACAAGCGTCGACCTTACGCTCGATCACGAGTTGACACTGTTCAACGAGCAAGTCGACGGAAGCGGACTTGAACAGATTATCGACCCTTCAAAGCGTAGAATCGATGCAGAGCGAGCTATTGAGGCGATATCTACAAAGGTAACAATATCTGACGAAGGCTATGTTCTGCATCGAAACATTCTCATACTTGCTTATACGGTAGAGTATGTTGATCTACGAATTGACACAAAATATGCGGCTCGTGTTGAAGGAAAAAGCTCCTTGGCGAGGTACGGACTTTCCGTTCACATAACCGCACCGACAATTCATGCTGGGTTTGACGACCGCATTAGGCTTGAGATGGTCAAACCTGGTCCTCTACCGATCCGGCTACGCAAAGGCATGCCCCTTTGCCAACTCATATTTGAACAGACATTGGGGACGCCAGACAAGGGCTATAGCGGTCAGTTTTCAGGCCAAGGCCGCTAAGCGGCGCTTTTTCAACTCGTCTGTGACGAGAATCGCTTCAGTTGCCGTCGCCGGGCGGTCCCGGAAGCGGCAAAATCTCGATTCCCTCTTCGAGCAGCGCCTTGGCTTCCTCGAAAGTGGCGCGGCCGCGGATGGCGCGGCGCTCGGTTTCGCCATCCTCCATGGCGCGCGCTTCTTGTGGAAAGCGGTCGCCGACATCATCCGTGTTCGCGACGACCGTGTCGCGCAGTTCGCGCAGCTTCATGCGCAATTCGCGCGCCACGCCGTCGCGATGCTTGGCGACATTGGGCGCCATCACATCGCGCGTAATCTTTGTCGAGTCGCAAAAGGGGCAGGAGACCCGCCCTTCCGCCGCCTGCTTGTCGAACCCTGAGCTGTCGCGAAACCAGCTTTCGAAACTGTGGCCCGCGTCGCAGATGAGCGAATAGCGGATCATGCCGCCGCTCCGCCGGCGAGAAGCGCGTCGAGCGCGCCCTTGCTTTCGAGGGCGTAAAGATCGTCGCAGCCGCCGATGTGCCGGTCGTCGATGAAAATCTGCGGGACGGTCGAGCGGCCATTGGCGCGCTCGCTCATGCGGCGGCGCCCGAGCGGGTCCCACGCCACCGAGATTTCTTCGAAGGCGGCGCCCTTTTGGGTCAGCAGACGCTTGGCGGCGAGGCAATAGGGGCAGGTGGGCGTGGTGTAGATTTCGATGCGGGGGGCCATGGCGCGCTTATACGCCGGGCTCTACGCGCTTGTCACGGCCCGCGCAAATACCAGGAGATCGACGCGCGCCGCGCCTGCCCTGAGCAGCGCGCGGGTGGCCGCATTGGCCGTCGCCCCGGTGGTCAGCACGTCGTCGACGAGCACGACATTGCGGCCCACGATCGCGTCGGCGCGGTCGGGCGAGACGCGAAAGGCGCCGGAGAGATTTGCGGCGCGCTGCGCCCGCGTCAGCCCGACCTGCGGCGCCGTCGGCTTGACGCGTTCAAGCGCCATCATTTCCGCCGGAACGGCGCTTTCGCGGGAGACCGCCTTCGCGAGCGCCGCCGACTGGTTGAAGCGGCGCGCCAGAAGCCGCAGCCGGTGCAATGGGATGGGCACGATCACGTCGGCGTCGGCGAGGAGTTCGGCGCCGGCCCGCGCCATCCAACGGCCGATCGGTTCGGCGAGCTCCAGCCGGTCGTAATATTTCAGCCGGTGCGCCAAGGCGCGCGCCTTGTCGCTGTCGTAGCGGGCGACGGCTCTGGCGCGGCCGAAGGCCGGCGGATTGGCCGCCGCTTCGAGCGAGATCAGGCCCGGCTGGCCAAGGTCGCGCTCGAACGGCGTGCCGAGCCTTTCGCAATAGGGCCGCTCGATGAAGCCAATGTCGCGCCAGCATTCGGCGCAGATCGCGCCATGGGCGGCGACGGCCTTTCGGCAGACAAGACAGGACGGCGGATAGACAAGGTCGAGAAACACTCTCCCCACGCCTGCGAGGCTACGAATGAGGCCGGTCGCTGCGCGCCGCGTCTTCGGTCGAAACGCACTCAATCAGTCATTCCGATTTGATCTTTGCCGTTTCCTCGCGAAATCAGGGGTTGAGCGCAGTGGGAACACTAACGCATTGTATGGAACAGGAAAAGAATCGCTTGTCCACGTCGCGTCGTCGGCGATTGGCGGGCGCCATACGAAGTCGAGCCCAGGAGGAAACAGACGCCCATGAGAGAGTTCCATGCGATCTTTATCATCTCCTGCATCGCCGTGCTCGCGCCGCTGCTCAATCGAATTCCAATTTTTGCGCGCGCGCCGATCGT
>JBFXJV010000483.1:0-2763 GCA_050174515.1 Methylocystis sp. | reverse complement strand
CAAGATCGCCTGTTGATCCGCCGTATCGACGAGAAGCATCGTGTCCCCGCAGCTTTTGCCGAAGCCTATCTCAGCCCGGTTTTCGTCGCGCGCTCAGCACGACGCTCTTCGGATTGGCGAGGATCGCGTCCCAGAATTTCTGCCCGTAGCGCTCAATTCCTTCCTCGGAGACCGCAAATGGCGTCAATTGGGCGTCGGCGAACCATGACTGCTCCAGCGCAGTCTCGTAAGCGCGACGGCTCCATTGCGTGAATTCGATCGAGAATTCGCCGCTGATAAAACTCATCCGCACGCGCAGATTGTCGGGGCCTTGGCCGATCTCCTCGAGAACGTAATCATAGGGGAGGAGATCGTTTCGACCATTGATGAAATCGGGATTCGGCACTACGGCGACGAGCCTGCCGCCGGGAATCACATTTGCCGCCACGGACTCGAACATTCGCGCCAGCGTCTGCTCGTCCTTGGCGTAATTGAACAGAAAGACGGCGGTCGCGACATCGAACGATCCGAAGACGGTTATCGTCGCGGCGTCGCTGACCTTGTAAACGATTCCGAGCGGATTCTCGCTTTCCGCCTGTTGCGCGGCCGCCACCATCGCCGGCGACACATCGACGCCGAGCACAGATTTCGCGCCGAGTTTTTTCAGGAGCCGGGAATAATGACCTGTGCCGCAGGCATAGTCGATGGCGCCCGCGCCGACAATGTCGCCGAGCGCGGATTCAACCGACGGCGTTTCGAGGAAAATCGTGACGTCGTCTTTGCGCGCGTGCGAATATTGCCGGCTGATGGTTTGATATTGGTCCTTCATGAGCCGCCTCAATATGTCGTGACGCCGCTTCGCTTCGCCAATGAAATATGTTTGTGCAGGAGATGCGCGCGACGGCTGGAGCGCTTAGGCGTCGCATTGCGCGCAAAACGAAACGCCGCTTGCCTGACATTGCGGTCGTGGCGGCCAACATACAGCTGGCGCCCGTTCGCAGCTCACATGCCGCCGACGACAGGTTCGCCGGCGTTGACCCAGGCGAGAATGCCGCCGCCGAAATGCGTGTTGGCGTCGCGACGGCCCATGAGCCGCGCCTGCTCCATCGCCGACACCGAGCGGCGCCCCGACCGGCAGTAGATCACGAGCTTTTGTCCGTCGCCCGCGACAGGCAGTTGGCTCGGATCGAATTTCGACAGCGGATTGAAGATCGCGCCGTCGATATGGCCTGCCGCATATTCATCCGCTTCGCGCACGTCGACAAGCAATACCGCGCCCGTCGCGAGGCCCGCTTTCAGCTCTTCGAGGCTGATGTCGTTGAATGGAGCGCTCATGATGCTCAATCCTTCCAATGATCCTGCAGGGTGTCCTTGGCGCACGCCGCCGAGGTCTGGCGCGCGCCTATCCCGTATTGCGCAAGCCCGCCGCAACGCCGTTGATCGACATAAGGATGCCTTCGCGAATGTCTTCGCCCCGTTCTCCAGCGCGATGGCGGCGGATCAGCTCGACCTGCAGATAGTTGAGCGGCGCGATATAGGGGAAACGATGCCTGATCGAGCGCGCGAGAGTCGGATTGTCGGCGAGCCGCTCCTTGGAGCCGAGAATCTTCTCGAGAGCTTCATTGGCGCGGGCATGTTCCGCCTCGATCATGCCGAAGATGCCCGCCGCGAGCGCTTGGTCCTCGACGAGTCCGGCGTAATGATGCGCAATCGACATGTCGGTCTTGGACAGGATCATGTCGATGTTCGACAGCAGCGCGCGGAAGAACGGCCATTCCTGGCTCATCCGGCGCAGCAGCGCGAGCCGGGCTTTCTCGTCCTTTTCGATGAAATGCGCGATCGCCGAACCAAAGCCGTACCATCCGGGGAGCGCCACGCGCGCCTGCGCCCAGGAAAAGCTCCACGGGATGGCGCGCAGATCCTCGATCCGGCGCGAGGGTTTGCGCGAGGCGGGACGCGAGCCGATGTTGAGCGAGGCGATTTCCGAGATCGGCGTCGAAGAAAAGAAGAAATCGACGAAGCCTTCGGCGCCGTAAACGAGGCCGCGATAGGCGGCCATGCCGGCCTGCGACAATTCTTCGGCCGCCTCCAGAAACTCTGGCGGCGGCGCTTTGTGCTCGGAGAGAAGCGTCGCTTCGAGCGTCGCCGCGACGAGCAGTTCGAGATTGACGTGGCCGATCTGCGGATTGCCGTATTTCGCCGCAATGACCTCGCCTTGCTCGGTCAGACGGATCTGCCCGTTCACCGTGCCGGGCGGCTGGGCGAGAATGGCGTCATAGCTCGGTCCGCCGCCGCGCCCGACGGTGCCGCCGCGGCCATGGAAAAGGCGCAGGGTCACATTGGTCAGCGACGCAAAAAACTCCGCAAGCGCGGTCGAGGCGCGATAGAGCTCCCAGATGCTGGTTAAAATGCCGCCATCCTTATTGGAATCGGAGTAGCCGAGCATCGCATCCTGCTGCCCGCCGGAATTGACCACGAGCTTCAATATGCCGGGAAGCGCGTAGAATTCCCGCATGATCGGCGCGGCGTTGCGCAAATCGTCGATCGTTTCGAACAGCGGCACGATGATGAGATCGGCGATAACGGTTTGAGCGTCGCGCGGATCGAGCGTGCCGCGCATCAATCCGCATTCTTTCTGCAGCAGCAGCACTTCGAGCAGGTCGCTGACGGTCTCTGTGTGGCTGATGATGTAATGACGGATCGCCTCATCGCCATAGAGCCGGCGCCTTTCAAGCGCGCGCTCCATGATCGTCAGTTCGCTCGTGGCGCGCTCGCTATATGTCG
>JBFXJV010000482.1:0-2790 GCA_050174515.1 Methylocystis sp. | reverse complement strand
CGACAATGCCTGCCGCCGTCTCCGCCGGCTGCATGGCGATGCCGGTGAGGAACAGCACGACCTCGCTCCCCTCGCGCATTACCGCCGAGAAGGTGGCAAGTCCGATCGCTGCCACCGATCGCGTGCCCGAGCCGACCGCGGCGCCGAGCGCGCGCATCCGATGCGTAAGCTCGCGGGCGTGCTCGCTCATCCAGACCACATGCCAGGCCAGCATCGCAACGGCGAGCCCTAGCACGGCGGCGGCGAACAGTTCCTGGCCCCGGCCGTCGAACGCGTTCGAGATCTGCGACGCGAACGCGGCGACCAGCACCGATCCCGCAATGCCGGCCGCGATCCCGAGCCCGACCGCACGGCCGCGGCCCGCGACGCCTCGCGAAGCGGCGAGCACGACGCCGACGATAAGGCCGGCCTCGAGCACCTCGCGAAAAACGATGACAAGCGCGGCCAGCATCTGCTTATTCCGCGTTGAGTTCGCCCTTGGCGGTGTCCGCGTGATATTCGCCGAAGAACGAATAAGTGCCCCGTTCGAGCGGCTTCAACCGCACGACGGCCGACTGCTTCCCGGCAATCACCTTCTCGAACTTGAGCTCATAGCTCTCGAACTCCTCCGGAGTGTCGTCGAGATTCCGAACCGTGATCTTGATCGGCGTGCCGGCGGGAACATTCAGGGTTGCGGGTTGGAACTTGTGGTCCTTGATCGTCATATCGACGGCAAGCTCCGCAGCCAGCGCGTGGGTCGATCCGGCCAATCCGAATCCCAGGATGGCAAGCGCCGTCGGCAGAACGGGCGCCAACCTGCGGCGGATCGGGGAGGTCATGGAAACGGGCATCGGCGACTGAATCTCCCGGCAAATTGCGAAGGGCGGAACAACCTCGCGATATCCATATCATGACACGATAAGTCAACTTACGGATCGGTATGGTTTGGCGCGGGATCGCGGCGGCGTCAAAGGCTGCCGGCGACAAGCACGCGGCGCGCCAGCGCCAGACAATCGTGGAACGCGGCGACATCCGACAGGAGGCGGTCCGGCGCCACGTCGCGCGTCACGAAATGCCCGGCCGTATCGAGCACGGCGATGGCGATCATGAGGTTCTCCGAAAGCCCGAAGTCCTCGATATCCGCGCGCCGGGTCTCAGGACACCATGCCTCCCGCGCCGCGCCGGACGTCGCCTTCACGCGCGCCGCATAGTGTGCCGCGACGTTCGAATACCCGAACACCGGCTTGCCGAGCGCGCGCATGAAGCCGATCTCGTAGGCGGTCCCCGCATCCATGCTGACCGACCGAAACGGCGTGCAGTTGGCGATGACGAGGTCGGAGTCGCGCATCAGCCGCTCGTTACCGTGGCTGATCGCGCGCGCGAGCACTTCCGGATGAAGCGACGCGGCATCCGCGATTTCATTGTCGAGCGGATAGACACCCTCGAAGCCGTACGTGGCGCAAATGCGCTTCTTCTCTTCGCCGTGGTCACGTGCATTCGGAAAGAAGACCTCTGGCCCGGCCAGATAGACGCGCAATGCCAACCCTAGTCCCCCTTACCCGTCTCGACGTGGAATCGATGCAGCACGCGGTGCGCGATCGGCGCCAGCACGAAGCCCGCGCCGATAACGATGATGAGTCCCGAGAGGATTGCGTAGAACCCGGCGAACACCTTGCCCGCCGTCGTGTGCAGCGTATCGACCGGCCCCATGCCGGACAGGATCATCGCCGCGTTGACGAACGAGTCCGCAAGCCCCATGCCCTCGGTTGCGGAATAGCCGGCCATGCCGATGACGAGCCCGCCGAACGTCAGCAATCCCCAGAGCCCGATCGCCCGGAGCATCCGCTTCGCGAACGCCGTGCGCGAGATGACCTTCTGATGGCGCGGCTCGAAGCCGGTGAGCATGGTTTTCATTTCAATGTCAGAACCACGGCATGCCCGTCGTGATCTCCGGTTGTGACCTGCGGGTCGTTGGAAATCGCGTTGTCGAGAAACGCCATGCCAGAGTGCTGAAACCCCGCACGCTCCGCAAGAGCCCGTGCGAAGTCGTCCCGCGCCATGTTGAACGAAGCATACCGATGCGGCGGATCGCGAATGAGATCCACGCTTTCGCGGCTGAACGCGCCGATGAACACATAGCCGCTGCCGGACGCATAAGGGCCGAAGATGCGCCCGTGGTTGTTCGTCTCCTCGAAGAGGCGGTTGGAGAAGGCGTCGTCACGCCCCTGCGGAAGCTGGCTGTAGAGATCTCCGTCGATGAAGCCGCGGTAGCCCGTCGAGTGCCCCATGCGCACCGGATATCCCGCAATCTTCGCCGCCCGTGTAAGCCGTGCCCGCGCCTGATCCGGACTCGCCGACGAGACGTCGATCAGGATGACATTGATCGGCTCGTGAAGCTTCTTGCCGCCGACCATCTGCCCGAGCCAATGCGCAATCGACCCGTCGCGGTCGAACATCCACTTGCCGAGCGCGGGCAGATCGGGCGGCGTCGCGATCTCGCTCGCCGGAAGCGATGCCGGCGCGTCGATCGCGTGCGTGTCTGCCGCACGCGCTGTGAAGCCGGCAATCCCGCCGAGCGTGAACAATGCAGACAGGATCGCCCGCGCCATCGACGTCCGTCGGCGCATTCCCGGCTCAACGCATTCTGTTCGACGACGACCCATCGCTGGAGAATATGGCGTCTTCACCGCGCCCACCAGCGACGACCTCACCGGCCACGCGTGAGGTCTGTTGCAAAAATCAGCAACGATTTGAAGAATTTGTAAGATTTTCGCCGCACGAGCGCCGTTGCACGGCCATCGCGAGCGCTTA
>JBFXJV010000481.1:0-2795 GCA_050174515.1 Methylocystis sp. | reverse complement strand
CGCTGACCGCCGATGAGATCGACAAGCTTGAGCGGCACGCCTTGGCGCGCGGTGAATATGCGGCCGTCGGATACTTTCGCGAGCTGCGCATCGTCGAGATTGCGCCGCTGCTGCACAAGACCTTTGAACCAGGCGTAAGAGTCGGCGACAAGGCTCGCCACCGCCTCCCGCGCGGCCGGATTCGTGGGCTCGAAGCCGCTCGGCGCGGCCTTGAGCGGCGACGATTTGATCGTCTCGACCTCGACGCCCCAATTGTTCAAAAGCTTCGAGACATTGGGATATTGAAACAGCACGCCGATCGAGCCGACGAGCGAATTGCCCCGCGCGACGATCGTATCCGCCGCAAGCGCGGCGATATAGGCGCCGGAAGCGGCCACCGTGCCGACGACCGCGACGACCGGCTTCTTTTCGGCGACCCGCCGTAGCTCGTCATAGAGTCTCTCGGACCCGGTCGTGGTTCCGCCGGGGCTTTCGATCTCCAGCAGCAACGCCTTGGCCTGCTTCGACGCGCCGATCTTCTTGATCAGATCGACCGTATCGTCGTCGCCGACGATCATGCCCTGCAGCTCGAGTCGGGCGATATGCGGCGTCAGCTTGTTGGCCGAATCGGCCCCGCCGAGCCGAACCAGCGCGACGAGGCCGGCGACGCCCAAGGCGCCAAGGGCGGCAAGGCGCCACCAGCCGAGCTTCCGGCGAAGCCTGCGGCGGTCAATCAGATAGTCCGTATGTGTCGACATCAAACCGTCCGGGTTGGCGGCGCGCAGCGCGCCATTGCGCGGGAAGGTAATTGCGCGCTGAGCGATTTGGAAGACGCCGGCCTATCGGCGCGTGGCTTCGATCGTCCAGGCGAGATAATCCGGGTTCGTCTCGGCCACGTCGACGCGCAGGATTTCCGGCGTCTCATAGCTGTGCAGGCGGCGCACCAGTTCGGCGAGCGCGCCATAGTCCTCGCCGCGCGCTTTCATGTGAAGCAAGAATTCCGGCTCTTCGCGCATTTCCCCCTTCCAGACGTAGCAGCTTCGAATGGGGTGTATCTGAACGCAAGCGGCGAGCTTGGCGGAGAGTGCGGCGCGGGCGAGGGCGCGCGCCTCCTCCTCGCCGTCGACGGTCGTCACGAGGATCGCGAGTCCGCTCATGCGGCCTCAGCCGCCGACCACGGTGGTGAACACCTGGCCGCCCCGCGCCAGCGTGAGTTTCCAATAATAGGAACGTCCCGCCGTGGCCGTCACTAAATCGCGCGTCGTCTCGATCTTTTGATCGTTGACGGCGAGAATGACGTCTCCGCGCTGCAGATTGAGCTGTTGCGCGAAAGTGCCGTCGTCGATCTCGGATACGACCACGCCATTGGTCGCTCCCTGGACGGACATTTCTTCGATGACCGCGGGCGAAATATTGACGACCGTCGCGCCGGCGAAGGGCGACGCGCCCTTGATCTTCACCGCGTCGCGCGGCGGCGTCTCGGGCGCCGGCATGAGACGGATTTGCGCGGTGATCTTCTTGCCGCCGCGCAGCACGCCGAGCGTCGCCTGTCCGCCGAGCGGCTTGGTCGCCAGCCGATAGCCGACCGCCTCCGGGTCGTCAGCGGTTTGGCCATCTACCGAAATGATTACGTCGCCGCGTTTCAGACCGGCTTGGGACGAAGGGCCTTTCGGGTCGACGTCGGCCAGCAACGCGCCCGTTGGACGATCAAGCCCGAGACCCTCGGCGATCTCCTGCGACAGCGCTTGCAGGGTCGCGCCCATCCAGGCCCGCCGGACCTGTTTGCCGCCGCCCTTCGCGGTGGCGATCACGCTCTTGACCATGTTGACGGGAATCGCGAAGCCGATGCCGACCGAGCCGCCGGACTTCGAAAAGATCGCCGAATTAATGCCGACGACACGCCCGTTCATGTCGACGAGCGGACCGCCAGAATTGCCCGGATTGATCGCGGCGTCGGTCTGGATAAAGAAGCCGTAGTCGGAAATTCCGACATGGGTGCGCGCCAGCGCCGAAATGATGCCCTGAGTCACCGTCTGGCCGACGCCGAAGGGATTGCCGATGGCGAGCGTCAGATCGCCGACTTCGAGCGCGTCGGAATCGCCGAGCTCCATCGTCGGAAAACTGGCGCCTTCGGTCAGCTTGAGCACGGCGAGATCGGTGCGCGGATCGCGCAGAAGAATCTTTGCGGGGATTTCGCGCTTGTCGGCCAGCGCCACTTTCACGTCGGTCATCCCCTCGATGACGTGATTATTGGTCACGACGAGACCGCTTTGATCGACGATCACCCCCGAGCCCAGCGACTGCGCCATGTTGCGGCCGGGCATGCCGCCGCCCCCGCCAAAGAAGCGCTGGAAGACCGGATCGTCGAACAGCGGATTGGCCGGCATGCGCTCGACGCGCGAGGCGAAGACATTGACGACCGCCGGCTGCGCCTTCTTGACGATCGGTGCGAAGGAAAGCGCGATTTCGGCCCCGCTTCCCGGAACGACGCGCTCTTGCGCCGTCTGCGCCAACGCCGACCGCAAATGCGCGTCTTCGACATAGGGCGCGAGGCCTGCGGCGCAGACGAGCGCCGTGAAAAAAATCTGACGCATAGATAGGCGCATCGGCCGCTCCCAAGAGTCGCTATGGCGCTTATAGCCTGAATCGCGACAACGATAAGGATGCATCCTCTCGGCGCGGCGCGCTTGAAGCGCCGCCGCCGACGCGACCGAGATGAGTGTCGCGGAAGGCGGTTCCAGATTTCAGGCCGTAGCCCAGCGCGCGATCGAAGCCGATAAGCGCGAGAGGGAGGAGCGCCCGCTGCAACAACAGCG
>JBFXJV010000480.1:0-2806 GCA_050174515.1 Methylocystis sp. | reverse complement strand
TTCCGATCTGCCAGAGCTATGGCCAGATAGGCGCAGGATGACGTTGCGACAGAAAATGACCGACGCTGAAATCGACGCCGTCGCGAGCGATCCCGATTGGGCGGAATTCGAGCCCATCGACTGGCGCAAGGCGGAAGTCGTCATTCCACCCAAGAAACAGGCGATTTCGATCTGTCTCGACCAAGACCTGATCGACTATTTCAAGGCGCAGGGTCCCGGCTATCAGCGGCGCATCAACGCCGTGCTGCGCAGCTATGTGACGGAGCGCAAGCGCGCATAATCGGCGCGCATCGCGTCAATCGTTGCCGCGAGCGTCGCCGACCCGCCGAGGGCGGCGCATCAATTGGAATGATGCGCGTGACGACCCATCAAATGGCGATCGACATGGGGCGCTTCGCCCTGCTCGGCATCCGCCGGCACCACGACAAGCTGCCCGTAGCGCACGCCGCGCTCGCCGATCACATGGCCGGCGAAATGCTCGACGTCCGATTTCCGACCCTTGAGCAGCGACACTTCCAGACACGTCGCCTCGTCCATATGCACATGGAGCGTCGCGATCGACATGTCGGCGTGAGAATGATGATCGGTCATCAGTCTTTTCGACAGCTGCCGCGTCTCGTGGTCATAGACATAGACGAGGGCCGCGACGCAGGAACGGGCGCTGTCGTCGGCTTCGGGCGTCTTGAGCAGCCCGGCGCGAACGAGATCGCGCACCGCTTCAGAACGGTTCCGATGGCCGCCCGCCTCCATATATTGATCGAGCGCGCTCATCAGCTCTTCGTCGATCGTGATCGTTACGCGCTGCATAAGTCGGTTCCGCCTGTCCGCGCCGCCGGTCGTCAACCGGGTTCACGCCGCACCTCTTAGTCTATCGCCAAGCGGCGCAGGCCGCCATAGGGCGCGCGCTCACCTCCCCCTCTCGTCAGAGAGCGGGCGTTCACGCCGCCTCGATGAGCCCGTTCGAGCTGGAATAACACGGACTTTCGCCGTTGCGCCCGCCGCGCGGGCCAGCGGCCAAGCATGCGCTTGCAGCTTTGGTGGATCACTTGTGCGATGCGCGCTGCGCGCGGCGTCGCATCCTGTTCGCGCTTCGCGTCGACGTCCGCCGACTGATCGGGGGTTGCGCTTTCACTTTGTGATTGTTGCAGACGAGCGCCGTTAGCATGCGCGACAGATCGCGCACAACCAAAATTTGGAAAGTTCCGCGAGACGCTCAAATCATTTGAGCGGGACGCCGGCGGTTGTCTTGCGAGGACAGATCGCGCACCGTTGCGCGTCGATCTGGCGACGGGGAAGCCATGAACATGGATGCGAGCGATCGGCTGAACGATCTCGACAGGCGCTTCGTCAAAATCTACGAGGCGGCGAGAGCGGACGTCGTCGAGCGACAGCAGCTGCGCGCGCTGATCGTCATCGACGATGACCGCTTGCTGCTTTACCGCCACGGCTATCCGTCGCAGACGTTTGCCGGTCTTCAGCCGCCGCTCTATAAGAAGTTGAAGACGCTCGGCCACACGCCTCTTGCAGTCTTCTGCCTGCTTGACGGCGCGCTCGAAGGACCGCTTGATGACGGCCTTATGAGCAGGATCGCCGATTATCGCGCAGCGCTGGCGTCCTGTGAGCAGGAACTCGACACCAGCCAGGAAGCTCGGACAGGCGTCTTGCCGCAGCCAAGCCCGCTCTATGCGAAGGTGATGAGGTTTCTCGACGGCCTCGCCGCCTCGCGCGCGCATTCGCACGCGGCGCTTGCCGCCTTTGCGGGCCATGTCGGCGGGGACATCGGCCCGCTCCTTGCCGCGGCGGCGCGCGCGCAGCTCGACGCCTGCGACGCGCTCGTTACGCGGATTCGCCGAGACCTGCTGTCGCGCGAGGAATGGGGCGAGCTTCGCGTTCTCGTTCTCGGGCCTTACATGGCGCGACAGGGCGAACTCTTTTTGCAGTATTTCGCGAAGCTGCTCGACACGCCGATGCAGGGCGACAAGCGGCTCGTCTATTATGACGGCGACGATCTGGCGGGCGCCTTCGACCGATTGGGAACCGTCATGCTTGATGCGATGGCCTCGCATGCGATTTTCGGAGACCGGTCAAAGCTTCATCGAGACGTTCTGGCCGATGGGACCGCGCGTTATCTGGAGGCGCTCGCCGCGGCCCATCGCGAGGCGGACCATCCTCTCGACGCGCCCCGCCGGTAAACTCCCGTTGCGATTGACTGCTCCGTCCTATTGGCTGGCGAAAGGAGGGCGCGGGCGCAATCCTGCGTTCCGGACGACCGTCGGAGACGGATGCGCCTTGTCATAGGCGGCAAACTGGATAAAGATTTGCGTCCAGGAGCGTTGCCGAGGCTGTATGACGAGACGATCCGCAACGCCGATTTTATGACTGAGCCGAAATTCATCCGCGCCGTTCAAGCCGAGAAGGAGCACAACATCCATTAGCGGACACATACTGTCCTGGGCTGCGACGAACGCCATGAAGATTCCTGGTGACTTTGTCGAATGCGGAGTAAACAGAGGCGCAGTAAGTTCTACCGTCATGATCTATATCGATTGGAACGCGACCCGCGGCGCACGGAAATATTCTCTCATGGATACGTTTCAGGGGCTCGTGCCGGAACTCATCAACGATGCCGAGCGAGCGATTGGGCGGCCCGAAATGTTCGATGGCTGCTATACGGAGTGCTACGAGAAAACCAAGAAGAACTTCGAAGAGTTCGATGACGGACACACGGATGCCAGCCGCAGAAAGACGCGACTGACGCGCTCGGACGCGAGATCGGATTCATGGTCGCGTCGCCGCCCACCGGCCA
>JBFXJV010000479.1:0-2808 GCA_050174515.1 Methylocystis sp. | reverse complement strand
TTCAGGCTGACGCCGCGGTGGTCGTCGCCTATGGCATTATTCTGCCGAAAACGATCCTCGAAATTCCGCGTTATGGATGCTTCAATCTCCATGCCTCGCTCCTGCCGCGCTGGCGCGGCGCGGCGCCGATCCAGCGCGCGATCATGGCCGGCGACGCGGAAACCGGCGTCGACGTGATGCGGATGGAGGAAGGGCTCGATACGGGCCCGATCCTGCTTTCCGAGACCGTGAAGATTACCCAAAACGACACCGCGCAGACGCTGCATGACCGTCTCGCGCTCATCGGCGCTGAGCTCTTGCCGCGCGCCCTCGCAGCGGTCTCGCGCGGCGGCGCGCTCGAAACTCCGCAAGCCGCGACGGGCGTCACTTACGCAGCGAAGGTGACGCCCGCCGAAGCGCGGATCGACTGGACGGGCCCGGCGCGCCTCGTCGATTGCCAGATTCGCGGCCTCTCGCCTTTTCCGGGCGCATGGTTCGAGGCGGCCGGGCGGCGGGTAAAAGCGCTCCTCTCACGCGAGGCCGCCGGCGCCGGCGCGCCGGGCGAGGTCCTTAAAGCCGACGATCGCCTGATCGTGGCTTGCGCTGACGGCGCGGTCGAACTCCTGAAATTGCAACGCGCCGGCAAGGCGGCGCAAAGGCCGGCCGAATTCTTGCGCGGTTTTCCCTTGCCGGACCGGCTTTAGATGCCCCGCTATAAGCTCATCCTCGAATATGACGGCGGGCCCTTTGTCGGCTGGCAGCGCCAGGAAAACGGACCGTCCGTTCAAGGCGCGCTTGAAGCGGCCGCGCGCGCCTTCACCGGCGCCGACGTCACCGCTCACGCAGCCGGGCGCACCGACGCCGGCGTTCATGCGCTCGCGATGGGCGCGCATCTCGACCTTCCCGGCGGGCATTCGGCGGCGACGGTGCGCGACGCCCTCAACCAGCATCTAAAGCCCGCGCCGATCGCAGTCCTGTCCGCCGAAGAGGCGAGCGAGGATTTCCATGCGCGCTTTTCGGCGCGCGCGCGGCATTATCTCTACCGCATCGTCAATCGCCGCGCGCCGCTGACATTGCAAGCCGGCCGCGCCTTTCTCGTCCAGGGCCGGATCGACATCGCGCCGATGCGCGAGGCCGCGGCCCTGCTCATCGGCAAGCATGACTTTACGACCTTCCGCTCCGCGCAATGCCAATCGGCCTCGCCGGTAAAGACGCTGACGGCGCTCGTCATTGAGCAGTCGGGCGAACGCATCGACATTTACGCCTCGGCGCCCTCTTTCCTGCATCATCAGGTGCGCTCGATCGCCGGCACGCTCTTGCAGGCGGGACTCGGCCGCTGGAGTCCGGCGCAAGTGAAGGCGGCGCGCGATGCGGCCGACCGCGCCGCCTGCGGACCGGTCGCGCCGGCGCATGGCCTCTACTTTCTGAAGGCGGATTACGACAGGACGTGAAGCAAGGAGAGCGCAACGACGCCGACGATCGAACGCGCAAAAAATCCGACGATCACCACAAGCGCGATAAGGCCGACCGTCGTCGACACATTGGCGGCGAGACTGCGTCGCAGGACGCCCCAGGTGACCGCGAGCACGAAAGCGAACATCGGCAACAGGAGAACGCCGAGAAGCTCGCGCCGAGAGACAAAGCTGATAATGGCGAGGGGGGCCGCCTCGGCGATCGCGATCATCGGTTGCAGCCAATTAAAGCCGATAATGACGTCGGCGACGCGGCGCGAGGCGCCCATAGCGCGCGCCGCAAGGACAAGCGCGGCAAGGCTCGCCGCCCAGTCGACGACATAGGCGGTCATTTCCGTCGTCACCGCGAAGGCGAAGGGCGCGTCGAGAAGCGCCGAGGACGGAAATTCCGCGATTCGCGAGGCGGCGCGCCGGAGCGAGACGACGCCGAGAAGGGCGAAGGGCGCGGCGAAAAGGATTCCCCAGAATGAGTGGAAAACGCCGTCGACCGAACGGTCGAGGCCCGCGGCCCAGCCTTCGCGGTTCCAGGCCATATTCCAAACGCCCGCGATCTGCCGCGCCGCATAATCGAGATCGATCACGCGCGCGGCCTCGCGAAATAGCGCGCGAGAATGTCGGCGTAGATGTCGGCGAGACATTCGATATCGGCGATCGAGGCGCGTTCGTCTATCTGGTGGATGGTCGCGCCGAGCAGCCCGAATTCGCAGACCGGGCAATGATCCTTGATGAAGCGCGCATCCGACGTGCCGCCCGTCGTCGAATAGACCGGCCGCCGGCCGAGACGCGTCTCGGCGGCGTCGGCGATGAGGGCAAGGAAGGCCTCGTCGCGGGTCAGGAAAGCCTCGCCGGAAATGACCGCCTTCATCGCATAGCGAACGCCGGCCTCGGCCGCCATCTTGTCAAGGCGGGCGCGCAAATGCGCCTCCAGCGCAGCGCCGGACCAAGTCGGGTTGAAGCGGACATTGAAACGGGCGCTGGCGCTCCCGGGAATGACATTGGCGGCGGGATTGCCGACCTCGATATCGGTCGCTTCGAGATTGGACGGCTCGAAGTCCTCATAGCCCTCGTCGAGCGGCGTTTCGCTCAAATCGACAATCATGCGCGCGAGCGCCGGAAGCGGATTTTGCGCGCGCGCGGGATAGCCGACATGGCCCTGCTTTCCCGTCACCGTCAGCCAGCAATTGAGGCTGCCGCGCCGGCCGACCTTGATGAGGTCGCCGAAGGCCGCGTAGCCGGAGGGTTCGCCGACAAGGCAATGGTCGAGGCGCTCGCCGCGCGCGGCGAGCCAGTCGAGAACCTTCCGCGTGCCGTTGATCGCGGGGCCTTCCTCGTCGCCGGTGATCAGGAGGCTGAGCGC
>JBFXJV010000478.1:0-2810 GCA_050174515.1 Methylocystis sp. | reverse complement strand
TGTGGTGAAGCACCTTGCCGCATTCCAAGAGATAGAGGCGCGATAGCGCTAAACTCATCTGTTCGGCAACTTCATCACAGATTGTATCTGGATGACCCAGGCCCTTTCGCTCGACGATCTCAAAGTCAAGCAAGTCCCCGCTCGGGTGATCGATGTCGCGAATGAAGAGGCGCTCAGGCGTCACGAGTCGGTTTCCTCTTCTCTATTGCTGAGGCATGGAAGCACGCGAGGTTCGTAGCCGCCATTAGCGCTGCAGACTTGGAACGCGCGGTGGCGCACTCGATCATAGCGATGCAGTCCAAGTACGAGGGCCATTTTTCTACTTCCGCTCGCCGGATCGGGTGAAGCTTGACTGATCGCCAGCGTCCCGTGTGGAACGGATGGCGCCGGATAAGCCAGGCTGCCACGAGTGGGCGTGTATACCCCGAGTGTCCCGGAACCCGATCGTCGCTGCCGGCATTCATTAAGCCCCTTTTGTATGATAGCGAGATCGGGCCCCCTGAAACCGGAGCAGGTTTTCAAAACGTGATGGGACGATCGACATGCGGAGAACATCGAGACGTGACCACGCCTGGCTCTACCCGATACTATCCTTGGCGCTCACCATCAGCATTCTGCTCGCTTTCGGACTCACCTGGTGGCATGCATTGGCTGTTACCGCGCTGCTTGGATGTCCGCTCGTCATATTATGGGGCTTGATTTTCAGTTGGTCTCAACCGGAGGCCGGAAGTGAGCTAGCGCCGGAAACCGATGGCGTGACCCTCGAGTGGATCGCGCCCTTTTACGACCGTTTGTGCACGTTGCTCGGATTGGGTCGCGCCTTCCGGAGGCAAATTCTCGAGGTGGCTGCCCTAAAGGCCGGCGAGCGCGTCCTCGATGCCGGTTGCGGAACCGGCGTATGGACCCGTCTTGCCGCCGAGACGGTCGGATCCTCGGGTCAGGTCGTCGGCTTCGATCCTGGTCCGAGGATGATAGGGATCGCCCGCCGCAATGCCGCTCGGGAAGGAAGTGGGGCGACCTTCGAATTGGCTGCTGTCGAAGAGCTTCCTTTCGAGGACGCCAGCTTCGACGCGGCGCTATTGAGCTTGGTCCTCCATCACCTGCCAGCCGAAGTGAAGCGAAATGGCCTCAAGGAAATTGGCCGTGTCCTTCGGCCGGGCGGTCGGTTGATCGTAGTCGACTTAGACCGGTCCGACAGCGTGCTGTGGCGGATTGTCCTGTGGTCGCTGTCGCACGTCGGGACCTCGGCCGACGCCTTCGAAGGAAAGATACCGATCTATCTGCGCGAGGCTGGGTTTGAACCAGTCACAGTCGAGGGGCGGTGGTGGAAGTCGCTGACCTTTTGGCAGGCAATGAAGCCGCTGTCATCCATCGCCTCCATGGAAACGCCTGCCAAGTGAACCGATTCGAGATCGACTCGTCGATGCGCCGCTTATGCGATTGTCGATACGGGTTGGTTTCCTCACTCGCCACTGCGTGCTGCGGACCAAGTTCCCGCAGATCTATGTAACGCAGACGCTCCAAACCAGAGATCGCTTACCCGACCTGGTTCCATGTCGCGTTGTAAATCGTCCTCGCCGATCCCCTCAAGAAAGCGAGGATTCCTTGGAGTTCCTCATTGGCCGCGTCGACGCCCGCGACATCGGAGCAGCCGATCTTATAATATCCTTCTCGATCAAGACCTTATACCAACGGCTCTGATGGTTGACTCAGGTGGGGTTCCCCTGACGGGAAAATTCTGACTCATTGGGCGCGAGGAGATTCGCGCCATGCCAGCAGCGCTGAAATTGCGAGGGGATTTTTCGGCTGAGCAACTTCGGGCTTTAGCCCGGCGCTCGAAGGACGTCCATCAAAGCCGGCGGCTGTTGTCGCTGGCTGCGGCTTGTGAAGGCAAGGACCGAGGGGAAGCCGCTAGGATCGGCGGCATGGATCGGCAGACGCTGCGCGATTGGGTTCATCGTTTCAACGCCGCCGGACCAGAAGGTCTCTTCGACAATTGGACGGTAGGCCCTAAATCGCGCCTGTCGACGGAGCAATTGGCTGCATTCGCCAAGATCGTCGCGAGCGGCCCCGATCGCGAGAAAGATGGCGTCGTGCGCTGGCGACGCATAGAGCTCAAGCGCGTCATCAAGGAGCGCTTCGGCGTCGATTTTCACGAGCGCTATGTCGGGACGCTGCTCAAGAAGCTCGGTTTCTCGCATATCAGCGCCAGACCGCGTCACCCGGCGCAGAACGCCGAGATTGTCGAGGCCTATAAAAAACTTCGAGGCGATGCTGAACGCGCATCTTGCCGAACTGCCGCAGCAAACGCCCGTCGAAATCTGGTTCCAAGATGAAGCCCGTATCGGCCAGAAGAACGGCCTTGTGCGCCAATGGGCGCAGCGGGGGTCGCGTCCATGTCAGCCCGCCGATCAGCGCTACGAGAACGCCTATCTCTTCGGCGCGATCTGCCCGGCGAAGGGCAAGGGCGCGGCGCTGGCGCTGCCCTTCGCCGATACGAACATGATGCAGCTTCACCTCGATGAAATCTCGCGTCATGTCGAGAAAGGCGCGCACGCTGTGCTATTGCTCGATCGCGCCGGCTGGCATACGACCGCGAAGCTTGCCATACCGAGGAACATCACGCCGATCTTCCTGCCTTCGCGCGCCCCGGAGCTGAACCCCGTCGAAAATGTTTGGCAATATCTGCGCGCAAACTGACTCTCCAACCGCGTCTTCGAGAATTACGACGCTATCATCGACGCCGCCTGCGACGCATGGCGCAAGCTCGTCGCCCAACCCGAAACAATCACATCAATCGGTATGCGAGC
>JBFXJV010000477.1:0-2814 GCA_050174515.1 Methylocystis sp. | reverse complement strand
TGCAGCAGCACCACGAGATAAGCGGGCTTGCCGCAGGACAGCGCGGCGATTTTGGGTCCTTCGACGACCGCTGGCATAGCGAGTCTCTGGAGGATGTCGGGGAACGCGCATGAACAGTCTATCGCGATCGCGCATGCAAACCGGCCGCCATCCCCGCGCGCGATCGATTGACAAGACGGCCACGCGCCCACGATTTCGATGAACCCCGGCATGTCGAGATTTCGGACGTTTGATTTTTCGCCAGGATTCGAAGCGATCGAGAAGCGTGGAAGCGGACCGATCAATCAAACATCAGCTCACGATCGCAAAACTGCCGCTCGCCAAGGATGTCGACGACGTCGCCTTTCAAGGACACGCCGGTCAATGAGGCGCGCGTTCGCGATCTCGCCGGCGGCGTCTTCATCGCCCGGCAACGCAACGTCGTGCTCGTCGGCGGAACTGGTACGGGGAAAAAACTGCTTGCGATCGCCTTCGCCCGCAGTTGCATTCGCGCCAGCTCGCGCGGGCGCTTCGTCGCCACCGTCGATCTCGTCAATCGCCTCGAAGCCGAAGCGCGCGCTGGACGGCAGGGACGGCTCGCTGAATTATCTGGCCTCTCTCGACTTCTACATACTCGATGAACTCGTCTATCGGCCCTTCGCCCAGGCCGGCGGTCAATCGTTGTTCCATCTGGCCAGCCGACTCTGTGAACGCACCTCCATCATCGTCGCCGCCAATCTCGCCTTCGGTGAACGGCGGAGCGTCTTCGGCGACCCAAAGATGAACGCCGCCTCGCGCCCCGCGCGCGAAAATCTTCGTTATCATGGCTCGATGCCGCGACAGACGGCCGCGAACTCCAGCCCGCTCGATCTTCAGGAGCGCGTGGCGGCCGCAGGATCTGTCCGACGCTCACTCAATATTCCCATTCGAGTCCGACGCCGACCGACGTCTTGCCGTCCGCGCGCGTCTCACTTTGGATGCGCACGCCCTTCGTCACGTCGACGCCGACATTCACGGCGCTTTGGGACGGATTCGGCCCGGTGCGCACGCCAACGTTGACGCCGCGCATGATGTAGCGCGAGGCGCCGACGGTCGGGCCGCTCGTGCCGCTGGCGTCGAGGTCGAGCGAGTCGACGCCAAGCGCCTTGCGCATTTTCTCGAATGCGTCGACGCCCGTCGCGGCGCCCGAAAACTGCGCGAGAGCCGCCGCGAGCTGCACGGCCTGAGACGCCGTCAGCGAGCCGGACGCCTTGGAGAACAGGAGCCGTGAAAGAACCTCGTCCTGCGGCAGTTCGGGCGTCGAGGAGAAAGTAAACGTCGGCTGCGATGCGGGGCCGGTCACCGTGATCCGCGCGGTGACATCGGCGGCGGCCGCTTCGGCGGTAAAGTCGAGTTGCGGTTTCAGGCCGCCAGTGAAGGTCACCTTGCCACGGGTGATGTCGATGCGCTGCGTCAGCAACTGCAGCCTGCCGCGCTGCAGATCGAATCCGCCGAGGACGATAGGTTTCTGGATCGTGCCGCCGATTTTCAGATCGCCGCCGAATTCGGCGTCGATGCCATGGCCGCGCACAAAGATGCGATTGGGCGCCGAGATCGCGAGGTCGAGCGCGGCGTCGAAACTGGATTGTTTCCCCGCCTTCGCCTTCTGCTGGCGTTCGAGCGCGAGCATTTGCGCGGCGAACCCCTTGGCGTCGATATGCTTGGCGCCGGGCAGCGGCTTCAGCGCCCCCGGCAGCCGGTCGGGAACGCTTACGTCGAGGTTGGCGAGCTTGACGCTTCCCGCGACTTTCGGCGCGCGCGCCAAGGGGCCGCTGATCGTGAGATCGAGATCGCCGGTCGATGAGGCGATGTCGGTATTGGCGAGCAGCGCGTTATGCGCGGTGACATGCAGCGAGGCGGGCAGTCCCGCGTCGGGCGCGACGTTCACGCGCCCTGTGACGTCGATCTGGCCGCCGTTTTTGGTTTGCGCGGTGAGCGATGTGATATTCAGATCGCGGCCGCGGCCTTCGAAGCGACCCGTAATCTTCCCGAGGCTCACGCCGTTGAGCGGATCGTCGAAGGCGCCATTATCCAGCGCAACGGTTCCGCCGATGATCGGACCGACGGCCGCGCCCGTGAGCTTAAGATCCACCGTGGCCTCGCCGGCGACGGTCTGGCCATTCGCCGCGAGCATCGTATTGGCGACGGCGGCGTCGACCACGCCTTTGACGCTGAGTTCGAGCGCGCCCTCGCCGAGCGGCGCCGAGCCGGCGATTTTCAAATTGCTCTGTGCGCCGATGGCGATATCGGCGTCCAGCGTCGTGCGCGAACCAGCCAGCCGACCGCTCGCCGTCACATTCGCCGCGGGCAAACCATTCGCGCGCAACTGCGCCGCGGTGGCCTTGGCGAGCTTAATGCGCCAATCTCCTTGCGGCACGCTCTTGGAGCCCTGTATGCGCGCCTCCGCGTCGAGGGTTCCGCCGAGGCCCAACGTTGGATCAACGAGCGACGCGATCGACAGCGGGATGGCGCGCCCCTTCGCGACGAGGTCCAGTCGGTCGCCGACCAAGCCGTCGATATCCAGTCGTCCCGCGCCGAGCGCAAGGGAGACGCCGTTCAGCTCCGCGCCGGCGCCGGAAACCGTCACTGTCGCCGGCTTGGCGAGCGTGACTTTCTGGCCCGCCCGCTGCGCCGAGAATTGCGCGATGTCGAGGCGCATGGGCGTTCCCGGCGTCAGCGTCGCGCGGCTGGCGATAGCGAAACCGCGCGCGTCGAGCGACAGATCCAGCGCGGCGGCGCCGGCGTCGGACGGCTTCGCCGTCAGTCGGAGCCGGCGAAGCTGTTCCTTGCCGAAGC
>JBFXJV010000476.1:0-2821 GCA_050174515.1 Methylocystis sp. | reverse complement strand
GATCCTTCAGCGCCCGTGGCGCGCTATTATCTTGGCGTCGCCGCCGCGCAGGCGGGCGACAAGGAAAGAGCGATCGTAATCTTTTCCAAATTGGTCGCTGACGCGCCGCCCGACGCCGCTTATCTGAAGGCTGTCAACGCGCAGCTCGCCATGTTGCGCGGGGAAGCAAGCGCGCCGGTCGCTGCGGGCGGCCCGTCGAGCGAGCAGGGCAAAGCGATCGCGGCGATGCCTGCCGATCAGCGTCAGGCGATGATCCGCGGCATGGTAGATCGTCTGGCTTCGCGGCTGGAAGCCAAGAGCGACGACGTCGAAGGATGGCTGAAGCTCATTCGCGCCTACAGCGTCCTCGCCGAGATCGAAAAGGCGAAAAAGGCGGTAAGCGACGCGCGACATGCGCTGGCGAGCAAACAGGACGAAGTCGCCCGCATCGATGCGCTGGCGAAGGAATTGAATATCGGCGGCTAGATCACGTTATCTGCATTTGCGCGGAGTCGCCCAAATGCAGATAACGTGATCGATCTAAAAAGTTTAGAGCGCGCTCTACGCGAAAAACCGGGTTCCACTTTTTCGCAGCGCGCTCTAGAGCGAAATTTCGAGTCTTCGCTAAGGCGGGCCGACGCGGCACAGGAGAGTTCTGAATAAGATGACGCGCAAGGGAAAACGACTGACGTTGATCGCCGGGGCGATGGCGGTTCTCGGACTCGCCGCCGGGCTGATGCTGTTCGCGCTGCGCGACAATATCGTTTTCTTCTACACGCCCTCGGAGCTTGCGAAGAAACAGGTCGCCTCAGGCGCGCGGCTGCGCATCGGCGGTTTGGTGAAGGAGGGAAGCGTCGTCAAGAACGGTCACGACGTGAGTTTCACCATCACCGACAAGTCGCGCGATCTTGCGGTGTCGTACACGGGCCTGCTGCCGGATCTGTTCCGCGAGGGACAGGGCGTCGTGGTCGACGGCGTGCTGCAGCCCGACGGCGGTTTTCGCGCCGACAGCGTGCTGGCGAAACACGACGAACGCTATATGCCGCGCGACGTCGCCGACGCCTTGAAGAAGCAGGGCGTCTGGCAGGGAGAGAAGCGGTGAGGGACGTTCCACAAGACTTCCTCATCCTGAGGAGCGAGCGAAGCTCGCGTCTCGAAGGACGAGGAAGCCGCTCTTTCCAGATCGCGCTGCGCCCTCGTGCTTCGAGACGCGCCTTCGGCGCTCTTCAGCATGAGGGCGACTGTAGCGTTACGCCGATGCCGAGGTCCGCATGATCGTTGAAACCGGACATTACGCGCTTGTCCTTGCGCTCGCCCTGGCGCTGGCGCAATTCGCCATTCCCTTCATCGGCGCGCGCTTAAACGACGCGGCGCTGATGCGGGTCGCGCGTCCGGCGGCGATCACGCAATTCCTGTTCGTTGCGCTCTCTTACGGCGCTCTGACTTACGCCCATGTCGTTTCCGACTTCTCGCTCGTCAACGTCATCGAGAATTCGCATTCGCTGAAGCCCTTCATTTATAAAATCTCGGGCGTATGGGGGAACCACGAAGGCTCGATGCTGCTGTGGGTGCTTGTGCTCTCGCTCTGTGGCGCGCTGATCGCGATTTTCTCCAACACAATGTCCGACAGGCTGCGTTCTGACGCGCTCGCCGTGCAGGGCCTGCTCGGCGCGGCCTTTCTTCTCTTCATTCTGCTGACCTCCAATCCCTTCGCGCGCATCGCGCCGGCGCCGTGGGAAGGCCGAGATCTCAATCCGATCCTGCAGGACCCTGGCCTCGCGATTCATCCGCCGCTCCTTTATCTCGGCTATGTCGGCTTTTCGATCGTGTTCTCTTTCGCCGCCGCCGCGCTGATCGGCGGACGCATCGACGCCGCCTGGGCGAGAGTCATTCGTCCCTGGACTCTCTTCGCCTGGATCGCGCTGACGCTCGGCATCGCGATGGGCTCCTATTGGGCCTATTACACGCTCGGTTGGGGCGGCTTCTGGTTCTGGGACCCGGTCGAAAACGCTTCGCTGATGCCCTGGATCGCCGGCACGGCGCTGCTGCACAGCGCCGCGGTGATGGAGAAGCGCGAAGCGCTGAAGATCTGGACGATCTTTCTTTCGATCCTCGCCTTTTCGCTCTCGCTGCTCGGCACCTTCCTGGTGCGCTCGGGCGTGCTCACCTCGGTGCACGCCTTCGCGAGCGATCCCGACCGAGGCGTATTTATTCTCGCCATTCTCGTCTTTTTCATCGGCGGGGCGCTGGCGCTCTTCGCGCTGCGCGCCGGGGCGCTGCCGGTCGGCGGGCTGTTTTCGCCGATCTCGCGCGAAGGCGCGCTCGTTCTTAACAATCTTCTGTTGTCGGCGTGCTGCGCGACGGTGGTCGTCGGCACGCTCTATCCGCTGGCGCTCGAAGCGATCACCGGCGAGAAGATTTCCGTCGGCGCGCCTTTCTTCAACACGGTGCTGATCCCGATCGCGCTGCCGCTGGCCCTGCTGATGCCGATCGGCCAGATGCTCTCCTGGAAGCGCGGCGATCTCGTCGCCGCCCTGCAGCGGCTGCGCGTCGCCTTCATCGTCGGCGTATTGGCGGCGGCGACGTTCGGCGCCTGGTATGGAACGCCTTTTCTGTCGATCGCCGCCGCGGGAATTGCGGTCTATCTCGTCGTCGGCGGATTGAGCGATCTCGTTTTGCGCGCGCGGGCGCGCACAGGGCGCATGAGCTTGAAGCGACTCGCCGGCCTGCCGCTCTCCGCCTTTGGGACAACGATCGCCCATGCCGGCATGGGGCTGACTCTGCTCGGGCTCGCCGCGACCGGCTGGGGCGTCTAAAGTATCGTCGCGATGAAGCCGTTGAG
>JBFXJV010000475.1:0-2823 GCA_050174515.1 Methylocystis sp. | reverse complement strand
GTGCCTCCATTGGAACATTTCTCCGTCATACAGAGCCTTTGTCGCGTTGGCCTTGAAGGCCAAGACGCTCGCTTCCGCAAGCAGGTTGAGCGGCTTCGCGATCGGCTGCGGGAGGCGGGAGACCAGAAGGCGGCGAGCGCGCTCGATCGCCTTCTCACGGGAGCCAACGTGGAGCATTCGCTGGCGCCGAGCGTCGTCGAGGTGTCGCGTGCGCTCGTGACCGGCGACGAACTTACCAGCAACGTTCATCCGCCAACCGATCGGGAGACCAGCGTCCCGTTGGCGCAGATCGTTCTCGACCCAGCGGTTGGCAAGCCAAAGCCGATCTACCCGGACACTCTCGAGCTGGCTCTCGGCGCAATGCTGGATGAATGGCGAAGGGTAGACGCGTTGCGTGCGCTGGGTGTCGAACCGTCCCGCTCTTGCCTGATCTATGGTCCGCCCGGCACCGGCAAGACATTGACGGCCTTCTCTCTTGCTGCGCAGCTTGGTTTGCCCGTCGTCAACGCACGCATCGACGGCCTCGTCAGCTCGTTTCTCGGAACGACGGCGCGCAACATC
The DNA here is from genome assembly GCA_050174515.1 of Methylocystis sp. Classification (GTDB taxonomy): domain Bacteria; phylum Pseudomonadota; class Alphaproteobacteria; order Rhizobiales; family Beijerinckiaceae; genus Methylocystis. The sequence continues at coordinate 2,262 of JBFXJV010000475.1, read as the reverse complement.
GCGAACTTGTTCGCTTTCGCCAATCGCTACCGCTGCATGCTTGTTCTCGATGAATTCGACGCGCTCGCGAAGATGCGCGACGATCCTCACGAAGTTGGCGAGATAAAGCGCGTGGTGAACACGTTGCTACAGAATCTCGACTCCCGAGCGGGAACCGGGCTGACCATCGCAATCACGAATCATGACGCGTTGCTCGACAGTGCCGTCTGGCGGCGCTTCGAAAATCACATTCGCATTGACATTCCGGACGAGCGAACCCGCTTCGCAATGCTTGAGGCATTTCTTCACCCTCTGAATGTTGATTTTGATGTCGTCAAGACTCTCGCCTACATCGTCGGTCCGCGATCCGGCTCCGATCTTAAAAATTTTGCGGACGCCCTAAAGCGCGTCTTGGCGCTTGGCGCTTCCGCCGTGTCTCCACCCACCATAATTGGCGCCGCAAGGGCGCTTATTCCTCGCATGGGCATCGACAACGAGCACATGGAGGCTGCGCGGCTCTTTGTAGACGACGAGGCTGCCTTCGTCGGGGCCCTCCTGTCATCGAGCTTCGGCGTGAAGCAGGACAGCTTAGCCAAGATGTTCGAGCGGAGTCAGAGCACGATTTCTCGATACCTGAACGACTACACGAAGAACCAAGCGGCGCGCGGAGGGTCACCGATCCATGCCCAATAACCCGGTTCAGATTGTCTTGAACGATGAAGCCTTCTTGCGTGCGCCCGATCCGGGTCGCGCGGGTCCCGACAAAGACTTTTTTGAGAATGATGATGCTGGCTTCATCAAGCATCGCAACGGACTGCTCGCCCGGCTCGCCGCGATCGAGAAGGATGTTGGCCAGTGGGCATACGGGCCGCTATGTTATCTGCGCGTGCGAATGCGCGTCGAAGCGCTCGCCAAGTCGTATCGTCCGAATCGGGCGGTACTTGTCCCCGATCTCTTTCCGTGCGTTGGCGCCGGCGCTCCCGGCGAACTGTTCTTCCGCGCACCGCTGATCCACTTTAGGCGGCTTCGCCACCGGATCGCATCCGCTGAGGATCACGGCGAAACGCGGCGGTCCCGCGCATCAGGCAAGGTTTACCACTTCGTCTCGCGGACGCGCTCCGAAGTTGGCGCGATCGAGACCATAGAACTCGCGCCTGTGGAGCTGAAACGGGGCTTCGCCGCAACTGATGCGGTCGCGGCAATGACCGATCCTCGCGCGGCCAGCGGCTACATAGTCGAGTTGTTCGAACAACAGCCTCTGCTCGCTTCCGGCGATGGCGACGCGCTCGGATTCCGACGGGCGATCACAAGTCTTCAGAATATCCTGCTTGAGACGGGTAAGGGTCTTTCAGCCACGCTGTTGCCCAACCCAGGAGGCGTTCCGTACATCGAAGTTATCCTAACAACATCGCCCGAGCCGGCGCGCCTTGAAGATCGCCGAATTGTCCGATCGGACGCCGTTCTCTCCGCCGCCCCAGTCCGCGTTGATCAAAATGTGGCCAGGCACGAGAGCTTGTTGCGTCGTCTCGCCGAGCACCCGCTCGTTCGGCGCATTCGTTTTCCGGTGTTGATTGAGGCAACCAACGCGCAGGCCGGAGCGCTATCGGCGCCATTTCCGTCGCCGGCGCGCGTCGCGGATGGTCGCTATCCAAAAGTTGGCGTGATCGACACCGGCATAGCGATTCCTTTCGCCGGATGGGTTCAGCATCGGCACGACTTTTTGGCGGAGGCCGACTGCGATCCGACCCACGGCACGCTCGTCGCCGGCGTGCTTGTCGCCGCACGCCTAGTGAACAACTCGGAGCTTGGCCGGGAGGAAGATGGCTGCGATCTCGTCGATATTCCACTTATGCCGCGCGTTCCCTTCCTGAGTGTCTATGGTCAGAGAGGGTTCGAAGCATTTCTTGAGGAGCTTGAAGCCGCTCTTACCGAAGCGCGTGATCGGTTCGGTGTGCGAGTGTTCAACATGTCCTTAAACGTTACCTCGCCCGTCGATGCCGACACCTACAGCATCTACGCCGCACGCCTCGACGAAATCCAAGATCGCCTTGGCATCGTGATCGTCAACTCGGCTGGAAATCTTCAAAGCCCCGATTGGCGCCCCGCGTGGCCGGATAAGCCTGCTCAGGTCCTCGCTGCTCTTGCTACGCGCACCTCGCCCGATACGATCTTTATGCCCTGCGAAAGCGTCCGCGCAGTCGCTGTCGGAGCGCTGAACCCGCCCGGATCGTCCCATATTGAACGGGCGCCGGCGACCTACACACGTCGAGGTCCAGGTCTGCG
>JBFXJV010000474.1:0-2824 GCA_050174515.1 Methylocystis sp. | reverse complement strand
CGCAGCGGGGCCGGGAGAGGGGTTACCCTCCCTGTTCATTTGCGAAGATCAGTCGGACGAATGGCGCAGACAAATTCCGTTAATGCGATACCCCTCACCCCGGTCCTTCGGACCGACCCTCTCCCAATGGGAGAGGGTGGGCGCGCGCCGATGACCGAGGCGCCAACTTACGCCTTCGGCCTAGGCGCGCGGCGCGGGGTTGCGGCGCGGGATATCGTCGAACTCGTGCGCCGCGTCGCGCAGACTCACAATGTCGATCTGCGCGACGCAAGGCTCTGCGCGCTGGAATCCAAGGCCGAGGAAGCCGGGCTGCACGACGCCGCGCGCGAGCTTGGCGTCGAGCTCGTCTTTCTGCCGCTCGCGGCGTTGCGCGCCCGCAAAGCGCCGGCCGCGACGCATTCGCCGCGCGTGCAGGCGCTGTTTGGCGTCGGCAGCGTCGCCGAAGCGGCGGCGCTGGTCGGCGCCGGCGCGAGCAGCCGGCTTGTCGCGCCGCGCGTCACGACGCCCGTCGCCGCTTGCGCTTTGGCGAAGCGCGGCGGAGAGGATATTTCATGACCGTGCATTTCATCGGCGCCGGCCCGGGCGCCGCCGATCTCCTCACCTTGCGGGGGCGCGATCTCATCGCGCGCTGTCCGGTCTGCCTTTACGCCGGCTCGCTGGTGCCTTCGGGCGTGCTCGCGCATTGTCCGCAAGGCGCGCGCATCGTCGATACGGCGCCGCTGTCGCTCGACGACATCGTCGCGGAAATGCAACGGGCGCATGACGCCGGCATCGATGTGGCGCGGCTGCATTCCGGCGATCTCTCGATCTGGAGCGCTGTCGGCGAACAGATGCGCCGCCTCGACGCGCTCGGGATCCCCTATACGATGACGCCGGGCGTCCCTGCCTTCGCGGCGGCGAGCGCGGCGCTGAAACGCGAACTCACTCTGCCGGAAGTCGCGCAATCTTTGGTGCTGACGCGCACGTCTGGACGCGCCTCGTCGATGCCCGAAAGCGAAAGACTCGCGACTTTCGCGCAATCAGGCGCGACGCTCGCCATCCATCTCTCAATTCATGTTCTCGCGCAGGTGGTGGAGGAGCTGACGCCGTTCTACGGCGGCGACTGTCCCGTCGCGCTCGTCTATCGCGCCTCATGGCCGGACGAACGCATCGTGCGCGGCGCGCTCGCCGACATCGAAGCGCGCGCGGCAGAGACGCCGATGGAGCGCACCGCGCTCATTCTCGTCGGGCCGGCGCTGGCGAGCGAAGATTTTCGCGAAAGCGCGCTTTACGACGCCGGCTACGACCGGCGCTTTCGCCCAAGAGGCGAAAAATGAGCGCGCCAGGCCTGCTGATCGGCGCGGCGCGCTCATCATCGGGCAAGACGACGCTGACTCTCGGGCTGATGCGCGCGCTGACGCGGCGCGGCCTGCGGGTTGCGCCGGTCAAATGCGGGCCAGACTATATCGATCCCGCCTTTCATGCCGCGGCGACAGGACGTTCCGGCGTCAATCTCGATTCATGGGCGATGGATGCGGCGTTGATCGCAAGTCTCGCGGCGCGCGCGAGCGAAGACGCCGACATCATGGTCGCCGAAGGCGCCATGGGCCTCTTCGACGGCGCGCCGGGCGGCGCGGCGGGCGTCGGGGCCAGCGCGGATATCGCGGCCATGCTCGGCTGGCCGGTCGTTCTCATTCATGACGTTTCGGGGCAGGCGCAGACGGCGGCGGCGATCGTCCGCGGGATCGCCGCGCATGACGCGCGCGTGAAGGTGGCCGGCGTGGTCTTGAACCGGGTCGCTTCCGAGCGTCATCGCAGACTTGCCGGCGAGGCGATCGAAGCGTTGGGCCTGCCAGTGCTCGGCGCGCTGCCCCGCGACGAGAAGATTGCGCTCCCGGAACGCCATCTCGGCCTGGTGCAGGCTGGCGAAACCGAGGGTCTCGAGGCGCGTCTCGAGGCGCTCGCGGATTTCATAGAGACGCATGTGGATGTGGGCGCGCTTGTCGCTTGCGCGACTATCGCCGCAGCTGGCGATGTCATTCCCGGCGCTTCGCGCCAGCGAAGCGATCGGAAGTCGAGCGTGACCGCGGCTCTGGATTGCCGATCGCCCGCTTCGCGGGCGGCGGGAATGACAGGCGGCGCGGCGACCGCTCCCCCCGCCCAGCGGATCGCGATTGCGCGCGACGACGCTTTTTCCTTCTTCTATCCGCATCTCGCGCAGAGCTGGCGCGACGCCGGCGCAGCGCTGTGCTTCTTCTCTCCGCTCGCAGACGAGGCGCCGCCCGATGATTGCGATCTGTGCTGGCTGCCGGGCGGCTATCCGGAGCTGCACGCCGGCCGGCTGTCGGCGGCGCAAGGCTTCATGAACGGATTGCGACATTTCGCTGAACGGCGGTGGGTGCACGGCGAGTGCGGCGGCTATATGGTTCTCGGCGGCTCGCTGATCGACGCCGCTGGAGAAGCGCATGAAATGGCGGGACTGCTCGAACTGGAAACAAGCTTCGCCAGGCGCAAGCTCCATCTCGGTTATCGCTGCGCCAGATTAGCGGCGGACCATCCGCTCGGCGCCGCCAATCTGCTTCTGCGCGGGCATGAGTTCCATTATGCGAGCGTCATTCGCGAAGAGGGCGCGCCCTTCGCGCTGGCGCATGACGCCTACAGCGATGAGCCGCGCCCTGCGGGACTGGCGCGCGATGGCGTTTCCGGCTCCTTTTTCCACCTGATGGCGTAAAAAAGGGCCGCCGGAGAACCAGCGGCCCAAGTCAAGGGAGGAAACGCCCAAGGAGGGCTACGAAGCGAGACAACTCTCGCTGCGTCGCACTGTTATATTGCTGCGGCGCACAAG
>JBFXJV010000473.1:0-2837 GCA_050174515.1 Methylocystis sp. | reverse complement strand
CTGAACCGCTATGATTCATGGCCCGATCGCGAGACGAAGGAGCAATTCGTCGCCAAGCTGACAAGCCGCCACAGCCAGCTTCCGGGGATGGATGTCGGCGTGAGTCAGCCGATCATCGACAATGTCAATGATCTTGTCAGCGGCGCTCACAGCGCAATGGTGGTCAAGATTTTCGGTGAGGACCTTAAGGAGACGCGCCGCATTGGAAACGAGATCGTCGCGGCGCTGAAGACCGTGAAAGGCACGACCCAGACGTCGATCGTGCAGGAGCCGCCGATTCCGCAAATTGCATTTCATATCGATCGCGCCGCAGCCGCGCGCTACGGCATAAACGTCGCCGACGTTTCGAACATGATTCAGATCGGAGTCGGCGGCGCTTCCATCGGACAGGTTTACGTGAACGACCGCAGCTACGATATGACGGTGCGCTTCCCTCTTCGGTCGCGCAGCAGTCCGGAGGAGCTCAGCGATCTTCTGGTGAAATCTTCCTCCTCTAACGTGCAGATTCCCCTGTCGGCCATATCGAAAATCACACTGCAGAACGGAGAGAGCGCCATCTCCCATGAAAAGACGAAACGCGTGTTGACCATTCGTCTCGACTATGCCGATCGGGACCTCAGCTCCTATCTCGCGGAGGCGCAAAAGAAAGTCGCCGAGGCCGTTTCTTATGACAAGCAGGCGAACAGCGTCGTGTGGAGCGGAAAATTCGAAAACCAGCAGCGCGCGCAGGCGCGGCTGACGATCATCGTCGGCGTCGTGCTGGTGCTGATGCTGCTGATCCTTTACATAGGCTTCGCCAAGCTACGAAACGCGCTGCTCATTTTGGGGGTGGTGCCATTGTCGGCGCTGGGCGGGCTGATTTTGCTGATCGCGACGCGTGAAACGCTGAATGTCGCGACGGGCGTTGGCTTCCTCGCGCTATTTGGCGTCGCGGTGCAAAACGGCATCATCATGGTGTCGCATCTCAATCGCGTCACCGCGGTGCATGTCGCGTCAGCCCGCACGCGCCGTCTCGGGGTGGATTCCACGGACGAAGACATTATCGGCGACGAGCAGGCGAACTTCCGCGATCAGGTGCTTGACGGCGCCGGGGAGCGGTTCCGCTCGGTGCTGATGACGTCGGCCGTGCCGATGGTGGGCATGTTGCCGGCGGCGCTGGCGACAGGCGTTGGCAGCGACGTTCAACGCGGGCTCGGCACCGTGATCGTCGGCGGACTGTTCGCCGCGACAGGTTTGATCCTCTTTGTCATTCCAACGCTGCATTTCGTCATCGAGCGCTTTATAGAAAGGCGCATGAGCGGCAGCGCGAAAGAAGCTCTTCGGGTCTGATATCTGCCGATGGACGAGACGAGCGACTTTTCGATGCAAGCGGCCGGCGCCGCGCGTATGAGGCGCGCCGCGACCATAGCGTATCTCGCCGCATCGCTTTCCGGTTGCATGGTCGGCCCTGACTTCATCAAGCCGCCCGCGCCCGACGCTCCGCATTACACGCCGGAAAAGACGGCGTCGCCGGGGTTGGGTCAGCGTTTCGCCGAAGGGCGCGATATTCCGGAAGACTGGTGGACGCTCTATCGGTCAAAGCCGCTCGACACGCTGGTGCGCGAGGCGCTCGAACGTAATCCTTCGCTCGAATCGGCCGAGGCGGCGATTGGCGTTGCTTATTTCAACGCCGAGGCGCAAAGGGGCGCACTCCTGCCGCAGGTCGGGATACTCGCCAATGAAAGCCAGAATCTCCAGTCAAACAATCGCACGCTGGGCGCGATCAACCAGTCCCTCTTCAACCAATATTTCCCGAGCCCCTATAACATCGTGGCCGGACAACCGACTCCGAGCCCGTTTACCACCAATCCAAACGCGCCTTACGGCCTGTTCTTGAAGCAGCTCTCCATCACTTACGCGCCCGACATCTGGGGGCTGAACCGGCGAACGCTCGAGTCGCTCGAGGCGCAGACCGAACAGGCGGCGTTTCAGATGGAGGCGGCGCGGCTCGCGCTGACCGCCAACGTCGTCGTCGCGGCCATTCAGGAGGCGTCGATCAGAGGACAGATCGAGGCGACGAAAAACATCATCACGATCCTGAAGGACTCGCTCGAAATCCTCAATCGACAATATTCCTTTGGCTCCATCGCCAAGGCCGATGTCGTCGCACAGGAAGCGGCGCTCGCGCAGGCCGAGCAGGCTCTGCCGCCGCTGGAAAAGCAGCTCGCGCTCCAGCGCGACCTTCTGACCGCTCTGGCCGGCCGTTTCTCGTTTGACCAGATCGATCAGAAATTTAGCCTTTCGCAACTGAAGCTTCCCGTGACGATTCCGGTCAGCGTGCCCTCGTCGCTTGTCGAGCAACGTCCGGACATTCGCGCCGCCGAGGCCAATCTTCATGCCGCGACCGCCGCGGTCGGCGTCGCGCGCGCCTCTCGGCTGCCGAACATCACGCTCTCCGCCAATCTGGGCGCGAGCGCCTTTCATCTCGCGCAGCTGTTCGCGCCGGGCACGGGCTTCTATACGTTCGCCGCTAACGCGGCGCAGCCGCTGTTCGACGGCATGACGCTTCTGAACAAGGAGCGTTCCGCCGTCGCCGCATTGGAGCAGGCCGACGCTCAATATCGCAGCACTGTCGTCAATGCGTTTCAGAACGTGACCGATGCGCTGCGTTCCTTGCAGTCTGACGCAAGGGCGGTCGAAACCGCGCGCAAGAGCGAAGACGCCGCGAAACGCAGCCTCAACATCGTGCGCATGCAACTCAAATACGGCCAGGTTTCCCAGATCGCGGTATTTACGGCGCAGCGAATTTATTTTTCGGCGTCGCTGTTGCGGGTGCAGGCCGAAGCCACGCGTCTCGC
>JBFXJV010000472.1:0-2857 GCA_050174515.1 Methylocystis sp. | reverse complement strand
GATTGACCGGACGTGCGGGCATGACATGACGCGCGGCCGCGACGAGGCGCTCGCAGCGCTCGAAGCGCGCATCGGACATAAGTTCGCCGATCCGGCGTTGCTCGCTCGGGCGCTGACCCATGTCAGCGCCTCGGCCGCCCGGCGCGACTCATACGAACGCCTCGAATTTCTCGGCGACCGGGTGCTCGGCCTCGCCGTCGCGCACATGCTCTATGACGCCTTTCCCAACGAGACCGAGGGCGAGCTGTCGCGCCGCCTCGCCGCGCTGGTGCGCAAGGAGACCTGCGCCGAGGTGGCGGAGGAATGGGGCGTCGGCCCGGCGATGCGGCTCGGAGAGGGCGAAGCGCAGACCGGCGGGCGCGGCAAACGCGCCCTGCTCGGCGATATTTGCGAAGCGATCATCGGCGCCGCCTTTCTCGATGGCGGCGCGGCGGCCGCCGAGCACATCGTCCGCAAAGCCTTCAGCGACCGCATGGGGGCGAGCGGCCAGGATTTGCGCGATCCCAAGACCGCCCTGCAGGAATGGGCCCAGGCGAGGGGGCTTGCGACGCCACGTTACCAGCTCGTCGGGCGCAGCGGGCCGGACCATGCGCCATTTTTCGAAGTCGCCGTGAACATCAAGGGTTTCGAGCAGACGCCAGGCTCGGGCGCCTCCAAGCGCGCCGCCGAACAGGCCGCCGCGGCCGCCTTTCTCGCGCGCGAAGCGGACGATCGGAGATGAGCGAAACGGCGCAGCCGGCCGGGGAAGAAACGCGCTGCGGCTTTGCGGCGCTCGTCGGCGCGCCCAACGCCGGCAAGTCGACGCTGCTCAATCAGCTTGTCGGCGCCAAGGTGTCGATCGTATCGCGCAAGGCGCAGACGACGCGGGCGCTGATTCGCGGCATCGCCATCGAGGGCGCAGCGCAGATCATTCTTGTGGACACGCCCGGCATCTTCACGCCCAAGCGCCGGCTCGATCGCGCCATGGTGGCGAGCGCGCTCGCTGGCGCCGCCGACGCCGATGTGATCGCGCTCCTTGTCGATTCCCGTAAGGGCCTCGACGAGGAAGTCGAAGCGATTTTGACCCAGCTTCAGCAGGCAAAAGCGCCGAAGCTGCTGGTGCTGAACAAGATCGACCTCATTCCCCGCGAGAGGCTTCTGGCGCTCGCGCAGACGCTCAACGCGCGGCAGAAATTCGAAGAAACCTTCATGATTTCGGCCTTGAACGGCGATGGCGTCGACGATCTGCGCAAGGCGCTGGCGCGGCGCATGAAGCCTTCGCCCTGGCTTTATCCGGAGGATCAGCTCTCCGACGCGCCGCTGCGGCTGCTCGCCGCCGAGATCACCCGCGAGAAAATCTACGAGCGGCTGCACGACGAGCTGCCCTATCAGTCGACGGTCGAGACCGAGACCTGGACCAATCAGAAGGACGGTTCGGCGCGCATCGAGCAGACGATCTATGTCGCGCGCGACAGCCAGAAGAAAATCTTCATCGGCGAAGGCGGCCGCACCATCAAGGCGATCGGCCAGGCGGCGCGCAAAGAGATCGCCGAGGCGGCCGAACAGAAGGTGCATCTCTTTCTATTCGTGAAGGTGCGCGAGAATTGGGCGGAGGACCCGGAGCGTTACCGTGAAATGCGGCTGGAGTTTCCAAAAGGCGAGTAGTATTCAAAGCGGCAAGCTAGCCGCTCGTCGATTCTCTCGCTTTTTCTCATCCATGCGCCGACCGCGTCGGAGCCAGGGCGCGCGACATGACCCAAGCCTCGAAACGCTTCACCGTCTATCGCTATCTCACCGGGCCCGACGACGCAGCCTTCTGCCATCGCGTCACCGAGGCCTTAAGCCGCGGCTGGACGCTCTATGGTTCGCCCGCGCTGACTTATGATTTTGAGAAGAAGCGCGTCATCTGCGGTCAGGCGTTGACCAAGGAGGTCGAGGACGCCGAATATAGCGCCGACCTGACGCTCGGAGATTTATAGCAAGGCGGGTAGAGGCGACGATATGGAATGGCGCGACGACGCTCTCGTCATCGGCGCGCGCCGGCATGGCGAAACATCCGTCATTCTGGAGCTGATGACCCGCGGACACGGGCGTCATCTCGGTCTTGTGCGCGGCGGCCGCTCGCGCCGGCTTCGTCCGATTCTGCAGCCCGGCAATCTTGTCGCCGCGCAATGGCGGGCGCGTCTTGAGGATCATCTCGGCGCCCTGACCATCGAACCGCTCGCCGCCCGCGCCGCGCATTTCCTCGATCGCGCCGCGGCGCTCCACGGCGTCGCTTCGCTCTGTGCGCTCCTGCGCCTGCTGCCGGAGCGCGATCCTCATGCGGAACTGTTCGAAATGGCCGACGCCGTCGCGGCGCGGCTTGGCGATATCGGCGATTTCGACGTCGCGGCGCTTATGATGGCGCGGTTCGAACTCGCGCTGCTCGGCGCGCTCGGTTTCGGACTCGACCTTGACGCCTGCGCGCTGACCGGCGCGCAGGACGATCTCGCCTATGTGTCGCCGAAGTCGGGCCGCGCGGTGAGTCGCGCCGCCGGCGCGCCGTGGCGCGACCGGCTGTTGCCCTATCCCGATTTTCTTCGTCATGAGAGCGACGCGGCGGCGCCGGGCGATCTTGTCGCCGCCTTTCGATTGACCGGATATTTCCTCACGCGCGACGTGCTGAACCCGCGCGGCGCGGCGCTGCCGGCGGCGCGCGATCTTTATATTGGAGCTCTTTCGCGCGCGGCGTGAGAAAAACCGCGGAAGGCGCTAGAGCGTTTCCCGTTTTAGCTGAATCGAGTGGGATTCCCATTTGGTTTGGATTGTGATTCAAGATGCTGGCTGGGATGGAGGCCAGCATCTGATGGCTCGACCTCTTTCGAACGATCTTCGTGAG
>JBFXJV010000471.1:0-2863 GCA_050174515.1 Methylocystis sp. | reverse complement strand
CGGCCGATCTCGTCGAGGACGACGAGCGAGCGCGCCGTCGCCTGGTTCAGGATCGCCGCCGTTTCGACCATCTCGACCATGAAGGTCGAGCGCCCGCGCGCAAGATCGTCGGCCGCGCCGACGCGAGAGAAGACGCGGTCCGCGGCGCCGATATGAGCGGCGTCCGCCGGCGCGAAGCCGCCGGTCTGGGCGAGGATCGCAATGAGCGCGTTCTGGCGCAAAAAGGTCGACTTGCCGGCCATGTTCGGGCCCGTCACGAGCCAAAGCTCGGCCTCGCCGGCGTCGTCGGAAAGCGTGCAGCCATTCGGCGCAAAGCGCGCCGCGCCCGCCTTTTCGAGCGCCTGCTCGACGACCGGGTGGCGGCCCCCTTTGATGTCGAAGGCGAGGCTGTCGTCGATCAGTGGGCGGACATAATTCTCCTCGCGCGCAAGCACGGCAAAGCTGAGCGCGACATCGAGCGCGGCGGCGGCCTCGGACGCGCTCGAAATCGGCTGAGCCTCCGCCAAGACCGCGCGCGACAGGCGGTCGAAGATTTCAAGCTCGCGGGCGAGCGCTTCATCGCGAGCGCGCACGATCTTCGAGTCGAGATCGGCGAGTTCGCGCGTTGTGAAGCGAACGGCGCTCGCCAAGGTCTGGCGGTGGATAAAATCCGCGTCATAAGGCGGGCGCATGAGCGTATCGCCGGCGCTTTGCGGCGTTTCGACGAAATAGCCGAGCACATTGTTGTGGCGGATCTTGAGCGCCCTGATCCCCGTTCTTTCGCGATAGGCCGCTTCGAGACCGGCGATGACGCGGCGCGACTCGTCGCGCAGGAGCCGCGCCGAATCGAGCCCCGGATCGAACTCCTTGGCGATGAACCCGCCATCGCGGGCAAGAAGCGGCAGGTCGGCCGCGAGGGCCTCCTTCAACAAGGTGACGAGCTCGGAAAACCCACCCGTGGCGCGCGCTTCAAGGGCGCCCGCGGCATCGGCGATCTCGGCGGGCATGGCGCCGAGGAAATCGGCTTTGCGCAATCTTTCGGCGATGTCGCGCGCGGCGGCAAGGCCGTCGCGGATCGCCGCGAGGTCGCGCGGACCGGCGCGGGCGAGCGACAGGCGCGTCAAGGAGCGCGCCATGTCCGGCGTCGAGGCGAGCGCAGCCCGCAGATCATCCGTCAGCGCCGCATCGGCGTGAAACGCGGCGACCGCGTCGAGCCGGGCGTTGATCGCCGCAGGGTCGGTCAAGGGCGCCGAGAGACGCGCGGCGAGAAGGCGCGCGCCCGGCCCGGTCGCCGTGCGGTCGATCGCGGCGAGAAGCGAGCCCGCCCGCTCGCCGCCCTGCGTTTCGAGCAATTCGAGCGAGGCCCGCGTCGCGGGGTCGATCAGCATTGCGGCTTTTTCCTCGGCGCGCCGCGGCGGACGAAAGGCGGGCCTCCGCCCGACCTGCGTCAGTTCGACATAGGACAAAAGCGCGCCGAGCGCGGCGAGATCGGCCCGGGAAAACTCCGCAAAGCCGTCAAGCGCGGCGACGGCGAAAATCTCCTTGAGGCGCCGTTCCCCCGCGCGGCTGTCGAAAAGCGCCGCAGGCTGGCGCGAGAGGGCCGCGCCGGCGGCGATTTCGTCGATGATTTGCGCCCAGTCCGCCGGCGCCTCGGCGTCCGAAACGATAAGTTCTTTCAGCGACAGGGCCGCCGCTTGCAGGCGAATGGCGTCGGCGGACGCGCGCGTAACGCAAAGCTCCCCCGTCGACACATCCGCCCAGGCGAGCGCCGCCTCGCGGCCGCCCCGATGATGGCGAGCGCGGCAAGATGATTGTTCCGCGCCGCGTCAAGGAGCATGTCCTCGGTGAGCGTGCCGGGCGTTACAAGGCGGACAATCGCACGGCGGACGACGGATTTCGGCCCACGCTTTTTGGCCTCCGCCGGGTCCTCCGTCTGCTCGCAGATCGCGACCTTGAATCCCTTCTTGATGAGGCGCGCGAGATAGCTCTCATGGGAATGCCACGGCACGCCGCACATCGGAATGTCGTCGCCGAGATGGCGCCCGCGTTTGGTCAGCGTGATGTCGAGCGCGGCCGCCGCCTTCACCGCGTCCTCGAAAAAAAGTTCATAGAAATCGCCCATGCGATAGAAAAGCAGCGCCTCGCCGGCCTCTCGCTTGATGTCGAGATATTGCGCCATCATCGGCGTCGCATCGGCCTCGGCGATTCCGGAATCGGGACGGGGGACTCGCAGATCAAGACTTGCCATTGTTCTTTCCGAGTGCCGAGCGCGCAATCTCTGCAAGAGTGGCGGGAGCGACGGCGTTCTTATAGAATCAAAGCCGCTGAGTCGGAACGCCCGGAGGCCGCCAAATCGTGCGTGAGAAACATCGCCCGCCCAACTATCGCCCGTCCGTCGCCAAGCTCGAAACGGAAATCGATCTCGGCGACCGCGTGGCGCCCTTGACGGCGCGCGTCAATCGGCAGGCGAAACGGCTGATCGTCAAAGTCGATTCGGTGAAAGGCCGCGTCCTTGTCACCGCCCCTTCCAAACGAGCGCTTCCCGAGGCGCTTCGCTTTGCGGGCGAACGCGCACCCTGGATCCGCGCAAGGCTTGACGAAGGCGCGCCAGCCCGTCCCTTCCTGCCGGGCGGCCTTTGCCCCTATCGGGGCGTTCCGCATCTCGTCGTCAACCGCGGTCCGGCGCGCGCCACCGTGCGGCGCCTTCCAGGCGAGCGGCCCATGCTGATCGTCGGCGGCGCGCCGGCGCATTTGAACCGTCGCCTTGTCGACTGGCTGAAACGAGAAGCGCGGCGCGCCCTTCTCGAGCGCGCGGGCGTTCACGCGGCGAGACTGGGGAAAAAAATCGCCCGCATCCGGATTCGCGACACCGTCTCGCGCTGGG
>JBFXJV010000470.1:0-2877 GCA_050174515.1 Methylocystis sp. | reverse complement strand
GATAGCGGCGAGGCGGCGGCGCGAGATCATGGGATTCCCTCGAACGGCGTCCCTTTGCGCGGGCGGCGCTCAGGGTTATGAACGAAACATAGTGACGCCCTTCCTTGAAGCCAATCCGGACCGCACATGAGAGACTGCGTTGGCTTCATCCTCGCCGGCGGATTGGCGCGGCGCATGGGCGGAGGCGACAAGCCGCTCGCCGAAACCGCCGGCCGGCCGATTCTTCAGCATGTGATCGATCGGTTGAAGCCGCAATGCGCTGCGCTGGCGATCAACGCCAATGGCGATCCGGCGCGCTTTTCGGCTTTCGGCTTGCCTGTCGTGGCCGACAGCGTCGAAGGATTCGCCGGACCGCTCGCCGGCGTTCTCGCGGGCATGGACTTCGCCGCCGAGACTGGCGCGACCGACGTGCTCAGCGCGCCGGGTGACACGCCATTTCTGCCGGCCGATCTCCTGTCGCGGCTCGAAGCCGCCCGAAATCAGGCAGGCGCCGACATCGCCGTCGCCGCATCGGACGCGCGAATACATCACGCCGTCGCACTATGGCCGGTCGCGCTGCGTGAGGACTTGCGGCGCGCGCTTGTCGATGAAGGCGAACGTAAGGTGTCGGCCTTCATCGCGCGTTTTGCAAATGTCGTCGTTGATTGGCCGGTCGAGCCCTACGATCCCTTCTTCAACGTGAACAGGCCGGAGGATCTGGCTCGCGCCGAGGCGATAGCCAAGGACGGATCGCGCGGCTAGATTGACGCGCGACGGTGCTTGGAGGACTGACGCCGGCCATGAGCGCGCCACCGAAAAAAGACATCAAAACGAGAGTTGCGAAGGAAGCCAAGGACTTCCTTCCCGTCTTCTTATATCTGTGGTTCCTGCTCGCCGTGCTCGGCGTCTATAAGTCGATTGTCCTGTCTCAGGCGCATATCGTGGAGCATCAGGGCTTCGCCGTCGCCAAGGCGCTTGCTTTCGCCAAAGTGCTGTTCGTCGCCAACAAGTTCGGCGTCTGGCGCGTTTTCGACAAAATGCCACTGGTCGTGCCCATTCTGGCCAAGTCGTTCCTCTTCGGGGTCCTGCTCATCGACATGGACATGATCGAGCAGGCGCTGCTCGAGCATTTTTGGCCGTCCCATGCCGACCATGACGGCTTGGATCTCGGCAATTTGAGCACCTTGATTTCGGTTGCACTGGTGACCTTCTCCGCGCTGATCCCCTTTTTCGGCTATCGCGAATTCTCAAAGCTGATCGGGGAGGAGGAGATGCACAAGGTCGTCTTCGTGCGTCGCGAGAGCTTCGTTCCGAGACGCGAGTTCGAGCGACTGGAGGCCCAGGCGCCTGCGGAAACCGTCGAAAGCTAGATCGCCGTGCAAAAATGGAATTCGGTCGCATCCTCCGCGATCGGCGGACGCCACGGCGCACTGGAAGCGAATCGCCCGCCATCCGCTCGCTGACGTCGTCCGCTCCGGCACAAATGCCGCGGCGGCTGCTTCTTCGACAAAAGCGCATGACGCCGCTATGCGTAGCCAGGATCGATTTCGATCGCGCCTTCGAGCCAGGGCGGGGTCGGCAGCTTCTGACTGCGCAGAAAGGCGGGGTTGAACAGTTTCGAAGCGTATCGCGCGCCGCCATCGCACAGCACGGTGACGATAGTATTCCCGGGGCCCATATCGCGCGCGAGGCGGATGGCGCCGGCCACATTGATTCCGGAAGAGCCGCCGAGCAGCAGTCCTTCCTTTTCGGCGAGATCGAAGACGACGCGAAGCGCCTCGTCGTCTGGAATGCGATAGGCGACGTCAACCGGCGCGCCTTCGAGATTGGCGGTGATCCGGCCCTGGCCGATCCCTTCGGTGATCGATGAGCCTTCGGCCTTCAACTCCCCGGTCGTGTAATAGGAATAGAGCGCCGCCCCGTATGGATCGGCGAGCCCGATCTTCACTTCCGGATTTCTCTCCTTGAGCGCCATGCCGACGCCGGCAAGCGTTCCGCCGGTCCCGCAGGCGCAGATGAAGGCGTCGACCGCGCCGTCGAGCTCTTCGTAGATTTCGGGGCCGGTGGTGGTGAGATGCGCGACGCGATTGGCGACATTGTCGAACTGATTGGCCCAGACGGCGCCGTTTGGCTCTTCCCTGGCGAGGCGCTCGGCCAAGCGTCCGGAGAGCTTCACGTAATTATTGGGATTGGCGTAGGGAACCGCCGGCACTTCGACGAGCTGCGCGCCCTGGAGGCGCAACATGTCCTTCTTTTCCTGGCTCTGAGTGTCGGGAATGACGATCACCGTGCGAAAGCCGAGGGCATTCGCGACGAGCGCAAGGCCAATGCCGGTATTGCCGGCGGTGCCTTCGACGATCGTTCCACCTGGCCTCAACAATCCCTTTACGCACGCGTCTTCGACGATCGACAGCGCGGCGCGATCCTTAACGGAGCCGCCGGGATTCATGAATTCGGCTTTGCCGAGGATGCGGCACGCGGTCGCCTTCGAGGCTGCGCGCAATTCGATGAGCGGCGTGCGTCCGATGGCTTCAATAACGCTGGAGGCGACGGTCATTCATGATTCCCGGTGAGAGGCGGATCGTTCCTAGCCGACCGACGGCTTTCTCTCAAAGGCGAAAATCGCGCCATGCCGCGCGCGATCGCCGGGCGCCAGAAGCCTCATGGAAGGCTTTTCGTAGAGATCGCCGCAAAAATCCTCAGGGTCGCCGAAGCCTGTCCACGGCTCTATGCACAGATAGGGCGCGGGCGGAAGCGTCCAAAATCCGACATGAGGGAAATCTTTCAACGTTACAGAAAGGCGCCCGCCTTCGCCATTGTCGAAGACGAGGCTACGGCTCGCAAGGTTGCGGAAGCACAGCGCGTCCTGCGTGAACATCTGCGGTTCGAGCGGCAGCC
>JBFXJV010000469.1:0-2882 GCA_050174515.1 Methylocystis sp. | reverse complement strand
GAAGCCATACAGACAGAGATCAACTTCCGCTTCTCCAAAGAACGGCGTCCAAGCGCCGATCGCTGGATCGATCACCTCGGCGCCCAGGTCGCGCAATGCGGCAATAGCCGCGTCGATCACTTTGTCGACCGCCTCGTGCGTCCCCATCATATCTCGCGCGACGCCGAGGCGAGCGCCACGAAGCGCATCTGGCTTTAGGAACGCCAAAAAATCTTTTGACCCCGCCGCTTCGCTCACCATCGTTGCTGGATCTTCGCGGTCCTGGCCTGCGAGCGCCGACAACACAATCGCGACGTCAGTTACTGTTCGTGCGATAGGACCGGCCGTGTCCTGGGGCGCGGCGACCGGCATAACGCCGCTTCGGCTGACGAGTCCCACCGTCGGCTTGATTCCTACGACGCCGCTAGCGGAGGACGGCCTTACGATTGAGCCATCAACCTCAGCGCCAAGCGCCGCCATGCACAGGCTGGCGGCGACCGCAACCGCCGAGCCGCCACTGGAGCCGGATGGCGAGCGGTCAAGGACATGGGGATTGCGTATCTGTCCGCCGCGACTGCTCCAGCCGCTGCATGTGCGTGCGGAGCGCATATAGCTCCACTCGGTCATGTTAGCTTTGCCGAGTATGACCGCCCCAGCGTCACGTAGCCTTTTGACAATGAAGGCGTCGCGCGTTGCGAAATTGCCGATCATGGCTATCGACCCGGCGGTCGTCATCGTCCCATCGGCCGTATCGATGCTGTCTTTTACAAGTATCGGAATTCCGTTCAGCGGAGAAAGCTGAGCTCCGGTCTTGCGCGCACGATCACACGCCTCGGCGGCCATGAGAATGTTGGGGCTTAATTCCAGAACGGATCGCAGGTTCGGACCGCTACAGTCGATTTCCGCGATTCGCTCGAGATAGGCTTGGCATAATGCGACCGAGGTCCACTCCCCGCGCGCAAAAAAATCCTGCGCCCGAGCAATCGTTAAGTCTTCGAGGAGCATGACATTCTCCGCTCCGACCATGAGCCGCGGTGAACCGTCTCCGCCGTGGCCGCACGCCCGCGCCGAACTTGTCCCATATTCGCCAGACGCGAATATTGGGAGCGCCTGGCCCGATAGCGGATGCTATTTCGTTCGAGCAGCTTCGGAGACGGCGCTCAGGGCGATGTTAAAGAGAGCGTGAAATTTTAGCGCTTTTTCGGCCGGCACAATGAGGATAGCGGCCATAAAGCCAATCGAACCAGCCAGAAATGCGGTCACCGCGAAGGAATAAAACGCTTGCGCCATCTTGCGGGCCGGCTCCGCCTGAAATGGCTCGCCTCCCCGCAGCGGATGTATCTCGACAAAATCGCTTGGAGCGCCGCTGCTGTTGTCGCGCCATGAGTCGCTTGCCTGTGATTGAGCAGGGAAATCGCCAGTTTTCCGGGCGTCTTCCGGCTCAGCCTGCTCGACTTTGATGTAGGTAAATTCTGGCCGCGATTTCGCCTTTGAATAATCTTCGCCTTGACGGACGGAAATTTCTTCTCCGAGATATGCCGCGCCGCCGGCGGACGTCCCCCTCTGGGCTTGCGCCGAAGCGGCGTTAAGCTTTTCCCTGACCTGACGCTCATGCTCCCGTTGCTCAAGAATAGCGAGACGTTGCTCTAGGAGGAGAAATCTTCTCTGCAAGCTTGCGACAGTCACGCCGCCCAAGCGCTTTTCATCGTTGTCATGACACTCCTGCTCCGGCGGCGCCGCTCCCGCCGTTTTGCGCTCGTTTCGGCGTCGCTCTTCTTCCCTTTGGAAATAGGCGATCGGCGTCCAATCGCTGAGAGGCGTCCCGCTCATTTAGCTTCCCTCTTCCACGCTCTAGTTTCTAGGCGCACTGAGCCGACGGTCGCACGACTAACATGAATGCCCAAAAGCGATGCGCATAGAAAAATGTCGGGGCCTTGCTCATTTTACGGCGAGCTTGAGGCGTCGGCGACGAAGGACTCCACATCGATCCCAATGGACGGGCGGTCTGCCCCCGGAAACGCGGTCCGGCATGGATTTTCGTCTGAGGCCAGCCCCGAGCTCATCGTCAGGAACGTTCGCGGCCTGGCTTGCGAGGATAATCGCGAGATCTTCGCGCCGCCGCCCGAAACCCAAATCATTATCGAGCGGTGGGGACGGCGTTGCACCGGCATCGGGCCGCATTCGTCGCTAGAATGCCGACCGCTGGCGCCAGAAACAAGCTTGCCGCCGGCATCCGCTCCGACCTAGGCTACGCTGTGAAAAGAACAGACGCTGGCTGAACGCGGCCGAAGTCTAAACTAGAACTTGGCGTCGTTCCGCGAGGCGCGGCTGCTGCCTCGACTCCACCGCGTGAGCCATTCGGAAATCCGTTCGACGCCTGCCCACAATTTTTCTACCAAGCCATGGGTTAAGCATGACCGAAGCCTCCTCATCATACCGTGTCGGTCTCGTTACGGGCGCTTCAAAGGGGATCGGCCGGCTCTGCGCAGAAAGGCTTGCGAAGGCCAATTGGCGCGTTTTCGGAGGGGCGCGCTCCAAGGCGTCTCTCGACGGCGTCGAAATGATCCAGATGGACGTCAATGATGACGCATCCGTCAAACAAGCAATCACTTACGTTCTTGAACAAGCGGGGAGATTAGACGCCGTCATCAACAATGCCGGATTTTCGATGCGCGGCTCCGTTGAAGACGTTTCCATGGATGAAGCGAAAGCCATTTTCGAAACAAATTTTTTCGGAGCCCTGAGAGAGTGCCAAGCCGCAACGCCGGCTCTGCGGAATAGCCGTGGCTGCATTATCAACATGAGCTCCCTTGCGGGCGTGATTGGGTTGCCCTTCACCGCGCACTATTGCGCGAGCAAAGCCGCGATGGAGGCGTTGATCGAAAGCTTACTTTATCTAATAC
>JBFXJV010000468.1:0-2915 GCA_050174515.1 Methylocystis sp. | reverse complement strand
CGTCGACCTTCACGCCGGCCAGGTTCAAGGCTTCTTCGACATCCCGACCGATAATCTCTTCGCGGCGCCGGTGATCGTGGCCGACATCAAGTCGCGCCTCGACCTCAAGAACGTCATGGTCGTGTCGCCGGACGTCGGCGGCGTCGTGCGCGCCAGGGCGCTGGCGAAGCGTATCGACGCGCCGCTGGCCATCGTCGACAAGCGGCGCGAGCGCGCCGGCGAGTCGGAAGTCATGAACATCATCGGCGACGTCGACGGCCATAACTGCATTCTCATCGACGACATTGTCGACTCGGGCGGCACGCTCTGCAACGCAGCGGAAGCTCTGCTGGCGGCGGGCGCCGGCTCGGTTTACGCCTACATCACCCATGGCGTGCTGTCCGGCGCGGCGGCGGAGCGCATCGCCAAGTCGAAGCTGAAGCAACTCGTCGTCACCGACACGATCCGCGCGACGGCGGCGGTCGAAGCCGCCCCAAATATCCGCGTCATTCCGATCGGCCATCTGATCGGCGAGGCGATCGCCCGAACCGCGCGGGAGGAAAGCGTCTCCAGCCTGTTCGATTAGGCATTGCGCCGCGGAACGCCGAGCGGCGGCCCGCAGAAGCCTTCCCCGGTCAATTGGGCTCGGCGCGGAAGCTTGCGCGCAGCACGGTGAGGCAGGCGCCGGCGAAACCGAAACTGGTCAAGATGACGCTCGCGAAGACATAGAGCCTGAACAATGTCGGCCCCCAGCCTTCGGCAGGCGGGCCGTCGAGGATCGGAAAAGCCGCCATGAACATGAACAAGCTCGAATTGGTGAATGCGCCCACGACCATCGCCCAGCGTATCGGCCAAGCGAGAGGAATTCGCGCTCCATAGAAGCCGAGCAGGAGCGCGCTCATCAGCAGAAAGTCGATATGTGCCTGGAGAACGCGTGAATATTTCCCCGGAAAGACCGCGTTTATAAGAGGCGCTTCCATTTTGAGGGCTACAAGACACCAAGCGAGGATGAGCGCGACGAGTATCCACAGCGCGGCGCCCCTGAGCAAAATAATGTTGGTTTCTCGGTCTGATCGTCCGGTTTGAATCATTCTAGTCTTCCAGCGGATTTGCGCGGTTCGCCGCAGAACGGTTATGCAATGCCCATAGCAAACATGCTTGACTGAGGCGGCGGAAAAACTTGTCTGAAATGGTTCTGCCGGGTGAAGAGGCGTGTCGATGACGAAAGCTCAAACACTTTCGACAGAAGACGTAACGCCGAGCAGGCGTCGCGAATGGCTCTGCGAAGTGATCGGACGCGAATACGCCCGCGCTGACGCTTGCGCGCTGCCGACGCAGCCGCTGTTCAATGAAATGACGATATATGGCGAAAGCGACGTGCGGCTCTCGACGATCCGCTCAAACGCGATCCTCATCGAAAGACCCAAGCGACCTTCCCTGCCGGACAGTCAGGACGCCTATCTCGCCGTCGTGCTGCTGTCGGGCGAATATTTTCTTGAGCAAGGCGAGCGCCGAGTGTCGCTGCGTCCCGGCGACATGACGATCTACGACGCCACCCGGCCGCATAAAATCTATTGTCCAGACGCATTCTCGAAGCTTATCGTCTCTCTGCCGCGCGCCGCGATGCGCATGCGTTTGCCTGACATCGATCGTCGCCTGGCGACTGCGATCGCCGGCGCGCGCGGACTTGGCGCGATCGCCGCAGCGCATATACGATGTTTTGCTGCGCATGCCGGCGAACTCACGGATGAGTCCTTTGCCGCGGCGACAGACCATTGCGCCGATCTCATCGCGCTTTCCGCCGCCGATCCCCTGCAATATTCCGCGACCGCCCGCAGTCGCGACGCCACGCTTCGACGGGTGAAGCGATTCCTCGAAGCCCGCCTGGGCGACCCTTCGCTCGATCCGAGCATGACCGCGAGGGCGCTGGGGCTTTCAATCCGCTATCTCAACGCGCTTTTCGAAGCAGAAGGCATGTCGCTCATGCGCTACGTCTGGGCGAGGCGTCTCGAACATTGTCGCGCCGATCTGAGCGCGCAAACGCACATCCCCATCGGCGATATCGCTTTTCGCTGGGGTTTCAGCGATCTTTCCCACTTCAGCCGGTCGTTTCGACGACGGTTTGGCCAATCCGCGCGTGCGATGCGGATGCAGAGCGAGTAGGAGCGGGCCGGCGCTCGAACGCCGAGCGACTCGCGTCTCCATCGGCAGCTTCCGCCTCCTTGCCCAGCCATAGTCTCCAATGCAAGAAGACGGCGTGCCTTCGAATGTTTGCTCCATGCTCGACCCCGTCCCGCCGCGCTTCAACCTCGCCCGCTATTGCCTTGCCGAAAACGCTCGGCTGCGTCCCGATGCGACTGCGCTCACGATCGTCGGCGATGGCGTCGCCCAGCGCTGGAGTCATGGCGAACTCGATCTGAAGGTCCGGCGGCTCGCGGCCGGCCTTCGCGGTCTCGGCCTGCCGCGGGGCGCGCGTGTGATGATCCGCATGGGCAATGAGGCGAATGCGGCGCTCGCCTATTTTGCGTCGATCGCCGCCGGCTATGTGGCGCTGCTGGCCTCTTCTCAGCTGACCTTCGAGGAAGCCGAGTTCATGGCGCGCGACTGCGGCGCCTCGGTCCTGGCGCTGGGCGCGTCCTTCGAGGAAGAGGCGCATAGCGGCGACGTGCGTATTCTGCGCAGCGCCGATCTGGCGCGTCTTGGCGATAGCGCGGTTCTCCCGGATTATGTCGACACCGCCGCCGACGATCCCGCCTATCTCGTCTACACCTCAGGCACGACGAGCCGGCCGAAGGGCGTGTTGCACGCCCATCGCGCGGCCTGGGGTCGCCGGCCGATGCGCGAGCACTGGACAGGTCTTGGTCCGGGCGACGTGATGCTGCACGCCGGAGCAATCAATTGGACCTATACGCTCGGAGTCGGCGTCGTCGATCCGC
>JBFXJV010000467.1:0-2915 GCA_050174515.1 Methylocystis sp. | reverse complement strand
GGGCAAGACCAAAGTGACTCTCGGCATGGCCACGCAATCACCCGATCTCGCGCTCTCGGGATTGGCGCAAATCGTTGTTGGAGAATATCAAAAATCGATAGGAGAGGCGAAGCGCTCTGATGACGAGAAGGACATCCTTCCCGGACTGTAGCAGCCGGCTTGACAATGCCAATTCTCCAGAAGCGTAATCAGCGAGCAGGCGTTTGACGCCGCGTAAGCGCAAGGGGTAAGCGTTGCCGCCGAGAGCGAATTGGAAAGGCTCTCTCAAAATCGCCGAGCTCACCTGTCCGGTCGCGCTCTATTCCGCGACGTCGACATCGGACAGAATCGCCTTCCATATGATCAACCGAGCGACCGGCCATCGCCTGCGCCGGACGTTCGTCGACAGCGAGACCGGCGCGCCGGTTTCTCCCGGCGATCAAGTCAAAGGATATGAGGTCGACAAGAACGATTATGTCGTTCTCGAACCGGAAGAGATCACGCAATCGCGGCCTCGGAGCGACAAGGCGCTGACGATCGAGAATTTTTTGGATTTGGTCGAAATCGACGATGTCTATTTCGACAAGCCTTACTATCTCTCGCCGTCGCAAAGCGACGCCAGCGACCTCTTCGTGCTGATACGCGAAGGCCTGCGCAGGAACAAGGTCGCGGCGATCGCGAAAGCGACGCTCTTCAGGCGCGCGCGCAGCGTTCTGATCAGCGCCTATGGCGACGGACTTCTCGCGATCACGCTGAATTTCGACTATGAGGTGCGATCCGCGCAACAGGCGTTCGATGACGTGCCCAACGTCAAAATCCAGGGCGAGATGCTTCAGCTCGCGAAGCATATCATCGACACGAAGCGAGGAAGCTTCGATCCGTCCAAATTCGAAGACCGCTATGAACAGGCTCTCGCCGAATTCGTGAAGGCGAAGCTCGAAGGAAAGCCGATTTCCCCGCCGCGCAAGGCGGCGGACGCCAAGGTCGTCAATCTGCTCGAGGCATTGCGCGAGAGCGCGACGCTGGCGGAACCGAGCGGCAAGCCAACTAAAAGACGGGCGTCTCAGCCTCGCAAAACTACCGCAACCCGCCGGAAAGCGAGCTGACCGCGCATGTCGCTCGCCGATTATCGCAAGAAGCGCGATTTTTCGGCGACCCGTGAGCCACGGGGGCGCGGCGCTAAAAGGAGCGGCGAGAGCTTCGTCATCCAGAAACATGCCGCACGGCGGCTGCATTACGACCTTCGTCTGGAGATGGACGGCGTTTTGAAGAGCTGGGCGGTCGCGAGAGGCCCGAGCCTCGTGCCGAGCGAAAAGCGGCTCGCCGTTCAGGTCGAGGATCATCCTCTCGACTATCGCAATTTCGAAGGCGTCATCCCTAAGGGCCAATATGGCGCCGGAAAAGTGATCGTCTGGGATAGTGG
The DNA here is from genome assembly GCA_050174515.1 of Methylocystis sp. Lineage (GTDB taxonomy): Bacteria > Pseudomonadota > Alphaproteobacteria > Rhizobiales > Beijerinckiaceae > Methylocystis. Next base: position 1,513 of record JBFXJV010000467.1, on the reverse strand, counting down.
CGTTTGGATTCCGGAGGGCGATCCGCACGAGGGCTACGCCAACGGCCATCTTGAATTCGAACTGAAGGGCAAGAAGCTCGGCGGCCACTGGCGCCTCGTGCGCATGGCGCGAGGGCCGCGCGAGAAACATGACCATTGGCTTCTCATCAAAGGCGAAGACGATTTTGCGCGCACGCCCGAAGATGAAGACATACTTGAGGAAATGCCGCGCTCGGCGAAAACAGGCTGCGCTATCGGCGATGTGGTGGACGGCCCATCGAAGAGAGTCTCGAAGAAAAGCGCCCTGCCAAAGCAGAGCGCCGCGTCCCGCAAGGATAAAACAAGCTCCTCCATGGTGACAGACGCGCCTGCGCAAAGCTTGGATCCCTCGCGCGTAATAGGCACAAGGAAGGCGCTACTGCCGAATTTCGTCGCGCCGATGCAGGCGAGCGCGGGCCTCGCGCCTTCGGGCAAGGACTGGCTTCACGAAATCAAATTCGACGGCTATCGCGTGCAGGCGCGCATTGAAGCGGGGCGCGTGCGGCTGCTCTCGCGCGGCGGCCTCGACTGGACGAAGAGGTTTGGCGAGGAGATCGTCGCGGCGCTACGCGCGCTGCCGCTCGCCTCGGCGCTCATCGACGGCGAAGTCGTCGTCGAGACGAATTCGGGCGCGTCCGATTTCTCAGCGCTTCAGGCGGATTTGAGTGAAGGATGCAGCGACCGATTCATCTATTGGGCCTTCGATCTTCTCTATCTCGACGGCTATGATTTGCGCGGCGCGACGCTGTTCGAACGCAAAAGCGCGCTGGCAAGGATTCTCGGCGACGCGACCGAGGCAAGAATTCGCTTCAGCGCCCATTTCGAAGAGAGCGGCGCGGTCGTGCTGTCGCACGCCTGTCGGCTTGGCCTCGAAGGCGTGGTGTCGAAGCTGCGCAATTCCCCCTATCGCTCCGGACGCGTCAAGAGCTGGATCAAGGCCAAATGTTTCGCACGCCAGGAGTTCGTGATCGCCGGCTATACGCCGTCGACGGCGTCGCGACGGGAGATTGGCGCGCTCGTGCTTGGCGTTTATCAGCGCGGCGTTCTGCGCCATGTCGGCCGAGTCGGGACGGGATTCACGGCCGATATGGCGCGTGAGTTATTCGCCAAGCTCGAGCCGCTGCGCAGATCGTCGAGTCCCTTTGGCGCGCGGCTCAGCGCCGAGGCGGCGCGTCATGTCCGCTATGTGCGTCCCCAATTGGTGGCCGAGGTCGAATTTCGTGGCTGGACGGCTGATCATATGCTGCGCCACGCCTCCTTTCGGGGCCTGCGCGAAGACAAGCAGGCGCGCGACGTCGTTCGCGAGAAGACGCCGGCGGTCGAGCGATCCGCAGCAAGAGTGGAGCGAACCGCCGTGACGCTCACCCATCCAGATCGCCTCTATTGGCCGGAAGAAGGCGTCACCAAGCAGGGACTTGCGGACCATTACACGGAAGTCTGGCGCTATATCGCGCCCTTCATCGTCAATCGTCCGCTGGCGCTGCTGCGCTGTCCG
>JBFXJV010000466.1:0-2922 GCA_050174515.1 Methylocystis sp. | reverse complement strand
GCCCATCCCGCGACCGCACTGCAAGCGAGGCGCCGCCCATGCCGCAGGTCTTCGACGTCATCCTCTCCGGCGGCGCGCTCGTCAATCAGGACGGCGAGGGCGTCCGCGATGTCGGCCTTCGCGCCGGCAAGATCGCAGAGATCGGCGACCTTTCCCGCGCCTCGGCGGGGGAGACGATCGACTGCCGCGGCCTTCATATCCTGCCTGGCGTCATCGACTCGCAGGTGCATTTTCGCGAACCCGGCGCGCCGCACAAGGAAGATCTGGAATCGGGATCGCGCGGCGCCGCGCTCGGCGGCGTCGTCGGCGTCTTCGACATGCCCAACACCAATCCTCTGACGACCGGCGAAGCCGAGCTTGCCGACAAAGTCGCGCGCGCGAGCGGACGCATGCATTGCGATTTCGCCTTTTGGGTCGGCGGCACGCATGAGAACGCCCGTCATCTCGGCGAGTTGGAGCGCCTGCCCGGCGCCGCCGGAATCAAGGTGTTCATGGGCTCTTCGACAGGCTCGCTGCTGATCGCCGACGACGCCGGAGTCGCTGATGTGTTGTCGCATACGCGCAGGCGCGCCGCCTTTCACAGCGAGGACGAAGATCGCTTGAACGCGCGCAAGCCGTTGCGCGTGCAGGGCGATCCGTCATCGCATCCGGTCTGGCGCGACGTCGAAACGGCCGTGCGCTCGACCCGGCGGCTCTTGACCATCGCCCGCGAGAAGGGCGCGCTCGTGCATGTGCTGCATGTGACGACCGAAGAAGAGATCGCGCTGTTCGCCGAGAATAAGGACATCGCCAGCGTCGAGGTGACGCCGCATCACCTCACCATGGACGCGAGCGATTATGCGCGCATCGGCACGCTCGCTCAGATGAATCCGCCGGTGCGCGAGGCGCGCCATCGCGAAGGCCTGTGGCGCGGCGTCGCGCAGGGCGTCGTCGACGTGCTCGGCTCCGACCATGCGCCGCACACGCTCGAAGAAAAGGCCAAGCCTTATCCTGAAAGCCCCTCGGGCATGACCGGCGTGCAGACGCTCGTTCCTCTGCTGCTCGATCACGTCAACGCTGGTCGATTGACCTTGCAGCGTTTCGTCGACTTGACGAGCGCCGGCCCGGCGCGGCTTTTCGGCATCGCCGGCAAAGGGCGAGCGGCGGTCGGCTATGACGCCGATCTCACCATCGTCGACATGAAGCGCCGCGAAACGATCCGCAATTCATGGATCGCTTCGCGCGTCGGCTGGACGCCCTATGACGGCAAGGAGGTCGTCGGCTGGCCGGTCGGAACCTTCGTGCGCGGCGCCAAGGTGATGTGGGAAGGCGAGATCGTCACGCCATCGCAAGGCGCGCCGATGCGCTTCTGGGGCGCTCTCTAATCACCTTTGACAAAGCTTGCGCGAACGAGCGGCGTCATCCGGAAATCTCAGTCTTCGCTCCAGAAATAGTGCCAGACGCCGTCCGCCGCGATTCCGATGCGCGTCGGGCGCGGCTTCCCTTCGACGTTAGAGCGCGCAAGATCGGCGAAGCGCACGCAACGCCAGCGCGCCAGCGCGTCGTGGTCATTGGCGGGCGGCCCTGGATGGCGTGCGAAGGCCGGCCATTCGTAGAGCGTCGTCGGTCCGCGCATGATTTTGACGTAAGGCTCAGCGAAAATCGCGCGAATGAGCGAAATCGTCTCGTGGCCCTTGCGGTCGAAGGAAAGCGCCTTCAAAATCTCGATCGGATCGGTTCCGGCCTTGAATGCGCCGCTCCTGGCGAAGAGCGGTCGCGTCTCGTTCCAGTCGATCGGAACGCGGAGCGCTTCGGCCTCGCCGGTCTCGCAAGCGGCGAGAATCTTGTCGCGGATTTGGGCGACGGGCGCCGGCAGCAGCGCGAGATCGCTGATCGGAGGCGAAACGACGTCGGCAGTGACGTCGCGCTTGGGTTTGCGGTTCATACGGGATCATACCGCGCGCCGGCGTCGATAGGCCAATGCGCTGAATTTCATTGTTCTTCTACGGCCAAGATTGTCTCCAATCGATGAAGCCGCCATTGTCGTCGGCGCGCCTCTTGGAGAGTGAATGCGGAGAGTGAATGGAACAGCCTCAACATCAGGACGGGCGTTCGGGGAAGAGGGCGTCGCCGCGTCTTGAGGCGATGCTGCGCCGGTCGGCGCTCGCGATCGTCGCCGAACGCCTCTGGCGGGCCGGTCTGGCGCTCGCCACGATCCTCATGTTTTTTTTAACGCTCTCCTGGCTGGGTTTCTGGGGCGCGGCGCCGGTCGAAGCGCGCATCGTCGGCGTGGCGCTGTTCGGTTTCGCGGCGCTCTACATCGTGGTGCGGGAGTCGGTGCGCGGCTGGCCGCCGCGCGCCGCCGCGCTTGAGCGGCTGGACCGCGGCGGCGATGCGGCGTTGCGTCCGGCTTCGTCGCTCGAGGATCGCCTCGCCGTTCAGAACGCCGACGCGGGCGTCGAGGCGCTCTGGTCGCTGCATCGCCGGCGCCTGGAGGACGCTTTGGCGAAGACGCCGATCGAGACGCCGCATCCACGCGTTCCGCAGCGCGACCCCTATGCATTGCGCGCGCTCGCCCTTGTCGTCGCGGTCGCAGCCGGTTTCGCGGCCGGCGACGAAAAGCGCGCGCGCCTCGCCGCCGCCTTCGATTGGCGCCTCGCCGCGAACTTCGGAACCGGCGCGCGGGTCGACGCCTGGCTGGAGCCGCCGGCTTACACCGGCCGCCCGCCAATCGTGCTCGCCAAGGAGGGCGAAGCGCCGATCGATGCCCCGGTCAATTCGACGCTGCGAATCCGTCCGCCGGACGCCGGCGCGTCGGTCTCCGGCGGGCTCGTCGTGGCGCAGCAGGTCAGCGAGGACTCTGGTAAGGAGGCGCCGATAGAACTGGCGTTCAAACTCTCGGGGGCGGCGCAAGTCACGCTTTCCGACGGCCGGCGCGTCGAT
>JBFXJV010000465.1:0-2924 GCA_050174515.1 Methylocystis sp. | reverse complement strand
CGCGAATTGACGGCGACGCTGGAAACCAAGCGGATTCGCGGGCTTTTCTTCGCCGGCCAGTTCAACGGCACCACCGGCTATGAGGAGGCGGCGGCGCAGGGTCTGCTCGCCGGGCTCAATGCCGCGCGGCATGTGGCGGGAAGCGCGCCGATCGTCTTCGATCGCGCCGAAGCCTATCTCGGCGTCATGGTCGACGATCTCGTCACCCGCGGGGTCAGCGAGCCCTACCGCATGTTCACCTCGCGCGCCGAATATCGCCTGTCGCTGCGCGCCGATAACGCCGATGAACGCCTGACGCCGCGCGGGATCGAAATCGGCTGCGTCGGTGCGCGCCGCGCGGCCCATTATCAGGACCGCGCCGCCCGTCTTGCCGATGCGCGAAGCCTGCTGCAGACGCGCGAACTGACCTCGGCGGCGGCGCTGCGCCAGAGTTTGCCGGTCAATCAGGACGGTCTGCGGCGTAGCGCTTATGCGCTGCTGTCATTTCCCGACATCACGCTGCGCCGCCTCGCGTCGATCTGGCCCGAACTCGGCGGGATCGACGCAGATACGGCGGAGCGGCTCGAGACCGAGGCCCGCTACGCCGTCTATCTCGACCGCCAGCAGGCAGATATTGACGCGTATCGACGCGATGAACGGCTGGCGCTGCCCGAGGGGCTCGACTATGCGTCGATCGCCGGCCTCTCGGCGGAGTTGCGCGGCAAGCTGAGCTTTTTGCGGCCGCGGACGATCGGGCAGGCGCAGCGCATCGACGGCATGACGCCTTCGGCGCTCACTTTGCTGGCGGCGCGGGCGCGCCGCGCGTGACGAGAGCCGCCGGGCGGGAGGAGGCGTTCCAGCTTTTCCCGGAGCTTAAGCCTATCGAAGCGGAACTCGTCACGTATGAAGCGCTGCTGCGGCGCTGGCAGTCAAAGATCAATCTCGTATCTGCGGCGACGCTCGACGACATCTGGCTGCGTCATTTCGCCGATTCGGCGCAGGTCCATGCCGCGGCGCCTGGCGTCACACGCTGGGCGGATATCGGGTCGGGCGCCGGCTTTCCCGGATTGGTGACGGCGCTGTTGCTGAAATCGAGGTCGAACGCCGTGGTCCATTTGATTGAAAGCGATCGGCGCAAGGCCGGGTTCCTGCGCGCTGTTTCACGTGAAACAGAAGCGCCGGCAATCATTCATGCCGAGCGGGCTGAAACCGCTATGCCGAGATTGGCAGGGCAAATTGACGGCGTCAGCGCCCGCGCGCTCGCGCCCCTGCCGCGCCTCGTGCAGCTCGCCGAACAGCCACTGAAAGAAGGCGCCATCGGCGTATTTTTAAAGGGGGAAGAATGGCGAGACGAATTGACCGTCGTTGAAGCCCTCGGTAGTTTCACCTGCGAGTCGGCTGAAAGCCGCACCCGTAAGGGCGCGCGCATCGTCGTGATCAAGCGCAAGGCTTCCCCATCGTGACCGCTTCGTCTTCGCCGCGCATCCTTGTGCTGGCCAATCAAAAAGGCGGCGTGGGCAAGACGACGACCGCCATCAATCTGGGCACCGCGCTCGCGGCGGTGGGCGAAGACGTTCTCGTCATTGATCTCGACCCGCAGGGCAACGCCTCGACCGGCCTCGGCATCGATCGCCAACACCGGCCGATCTCGACCTATGACGTGCTGTTGGGCGAATCCAGCCTCGCCGACGCTATCATCGCCACGGCGGTGCCGCGCCTGTCGATCGCGCCGTCGACCCTGGATCTGCTGGGCGTCGAGCTCGAAATCGCCAATGACAAGGATCGCGCCTACAGGTTGAAGCGCGCCTTCGCCGAACTGGCGGCGGAACATGATGAAGAGCGGCGCTACAGCTATATTCTGATCGATTGTCCGCCATCGTTAAACCTATTAACAATCAATGCGTTAGCTAGCAGCGACGCCGTCGTTGTGCCGTTGCAATGCGAATTTTTCGCGCTCGAAGGCCTGTCGCAGCTGCTTTCGACCGTCGAACAGGTCAAGCAAACTCTCAATCAGAAGTTGTCCATCCACGGCGTCGTTCTGACCATGTACGACCCGCGCAATAATCTCGCGAATCAGGTCGCCGCCGACGTGCGCCGGTTCATGGGCGAGAAGGTCTATGACACGATGATCCCGCGCAACGTCAGGGTTTCCGAGGCGCCGTCGCATGGCAAGCCGGTGCTGCTCTACGATCTCAAATGCGCCGGCAGCCAAGCCTATCTCAAGCTCGCCTCGGAAGTGATCCAGCGCGAGAAGCGGCTGCGTGCGGCCTAACCAAGAGGAGCGTCTCGACATGGCGGAGGACTCGCGTCGCCGGCTCGGCCGCGGACTGGCGGCGCTTCTCGGCGACGCCGCCGCGGACGCCGCTCCCGCAGAGCGGCCGCGCGGTCCACGCAAGGCGCCGATCGAATTCCTGCGCGCCAATCCGCGCAATCCGCGCACCTCATTTGGCGAGGAAGATCTCGCCGAACTGACCGCGTCGATCCGCGAAAAGGGCGTGATCCAGCCGATCGTGGTGCGCGTCATCGCGGGAGTCGCAGACGCTTATGAAATCATCGCCGGCGAACGGCGTTGGCGCGCGGCGCAGATGGCGGGCCTCTGCGACGTGCCGGTCGTCATCCATGAGGCCGACGACAAGGAAGCGCTGGAACTCGCGATTATCGAAAATGTGCAGCGCGCCGACCTCAACGCCATCGAGGAGGCGAAGGGCTATGAGCGGCTCGGCGCCGAATTCGGCTATGCGCATGGCGAGATCGCCAAAATCATCGGCAAGAGCCGCTCTCACATCGCCAATACGATACGTCTCTTGAATTTGCCGGAAGCGGCAAAAAAGCTTGTCAGCGAAGGCGCGATTTCCGCCGGTCATGCGCGCGCGCTGCTTGCGGTCGCCGACCCCGCCGCAGTCGCGCGGCGCATCGTTGAACAGGGACTGACGGTTCGCGACGTC
>JBFXJV010000464.1:0-2926 GCA_050174515.1 Methylocystis sp. | reverse complement strand
GTCGGCCGCGGTGTCGTTCCACTCGATCAGCAGACGATGGCGCTCGGACGCGTCGAGCATGTCCAGTTCGCTAAGACGGCGTTCGGGATCGGCGGCGATGGCTTCGAGCAAGGCGCAGTAATGGCGCGTCATTTGCTCGATCGTGCGCGCATCGAAGAGCGCCGTCGCATAATTGATGGAAGCCTTGAGCCCATCCGTGGTTTCCACAAGCGAGAGCGTAAGATCGAACTTCGTGGTCGCGTTGTCCGCAGTGATCGCTTCGAAGCGCAACCCACCGAATGTGGCGTCGTACTTTGGCGCATTCTGCAAGACCAGCATCGCCTGGAACAGCGGACCGCGGCTCATGTCGCGTGTGGGTTGTAAATCTTCAACGAGTCGTTCGAAGGGCAGGTCCTGATGCGTTTGGGCGCCGAGCACTGTTTCGCGCACGCGCGCGAGCAATGCGAGGAAACTCGGATCGCCGGATAGATCGGTGCGCATCACAAGGGTGTTGACAAAAAAGCCGATCAGTCCCTCGAGCTCGAGACGGCGGCGGTTGGCGACCGGCGTTCCGACGCTGATGTCTTGCTGGCCGCTGTAGCGTGACAGCAGAAGCTGGAACGTCGCCAGCAACGTCATGAACAGCGTCGCGCCTTCGTTGCGTCCGAGGTTTGCGAGCCGTTCGGCAATGTCCCTGCCCACCGCGAAGCGATACGTCGCCCCGGCATGATCCTGCGTCGCCGGACGCGGACGATCCGTCGGCAGATCGAGCGTCGGAGGAGCGTCCGCCAGCCTGTCCCGCCAATAGGCGAGCTGCCGCTCGAGGACCTCTCCTTGCAGCCATTCCCTTTGCCATGCCGCGTAATCCGCATATTGGATCGCGAGATCTGGCAACGGCGACGGCCGTCCGGCGACAAAGGCTTCATAAAGGGCCGCGAACTCGCGGATGAGGACGCCCGACGACCAGCCGTCCGAGACGATATGGTGCAGCGTGAACATCACAATGCGCTGGCGCTCTCCACGCGTGGGACAGGTTCCGAGATCGAGCGTTGTCACCCGCAGCAGCGGGCCTGCGGCGAGATCGAAAGGCCGCCGCGCTTCTTCGCCGGCCAGGCGCAGCGCTTCCGCCTCCCGCATCTCGCGGTCGAGCGCGCTCAGATCGACGATCGGCGTCGCGATCTCAAGCGCCGGCGCGATCACTTGCGCCGCCACGCCGTCCCGGACGACGAAGGTCGTGCGAAGCGCTTCATGTCGTCGAACGATCTCGTTGACGGCGAAGGCGAAGGCCGCCATGTCAAAGTCGCCGGTCACCCGCAGCGCCGCCGGTATGTTGTAGGAGGCGTCCCCCGGCCTAAGCTGGTCCAAAAACCACAATCGCTGCTGCGCAAATGAAAGCGGAAGCGCGCCCTGGCGCAAGGCGGGCCGGATCTCCGGCAATGCGTCCTCTCCGGCGTCAACGTCGATCTGCGCCGCGAATCCAGCGATCGTGGGCGAGGCGAAGAGGCTGCGCAGCGGCAATTGCCGTTCGAACTCCCGCCATATTCGGGAAACAACTTGCACGGCCAGCAGCGAATGTCCGCCGAGTTCGAAGAAGTCGTCTTCTATGCCGACGCGTTCGAGGCCGAGCGTCTCGGCCCAGATGCGGCAGAGCGTCGCCTCGGTTGGCGTGCGGGGCGCGACATAGCGACGGGCGATCTCGGCATCGATGTCGGGGGCGGGCAGAGCCTTGCGGTCGATTTTGCCGTTGGCGGTCAGCGGCAGGGCGTCGAGCGCGACGAAGGCGGAAGGGATCATGTAGTCGGGCAGTTCGCGGGCGAGGGCGTCGCGCAGCTCGGCCGTCTCCAGAGCGGCTCCTTCGACGGCGACCGCATAGGCGACGAGGCGCTTGTCGCCGGGCATGTCCTCGCGAGCGAGGACGACGGCGTCGCGGATTTGAGCGACACGCATAAGCGCGGCTTCGATCTCGCCGAGTTCGATGCGGAAGCCGCGGATCTTGACCTGATGATCGATGCGGCCGAGGAACTCTATGTTGCCGTCGGGTCGATAGCGGGCTAGGTCGCCGGTTCTGTAGAGCCTTTCGCCGGCTTCGCCGAACGGGCTGGGGACGAAGCGCTCGGCGGTGAGATCGGGGCGTCCGATATAGCCGCGCGCGAGTCCCGCGCCGCCAATGTAAAGCTCCCCCGAAACGCCGATCGGCACAGGCTGCAAGCCAGCATCGAGCAGATATATCTGCGTATTGGCGATCGGACGGCCAATCGGCGGCAGGGCGCCATTGGAGAGTTCGTTCAAAATAAAGTTGCTGACCACATGTGACTCGGTCGGGCCGTATTGATTGACTAAGCTGCATTGTGGCTCGGTGTTCAGCCAGGCCAGTAGGGCTGGAGAAAGCCTGAGTTGTTCGCCGGCTGTAATAATCTGACGCAGACTGTTTGAGTGGACGCCGTGAGCGACGCTGGCTTCCGCCAAGAGCTGCAAGACAGCGAACGGAAGAAACAATCGTTCGATTGCTTGAGTCTTAATTAAACTTGATAGTCGGCTGAAATCGCGCCTCACATCGTCGCCCGGTAACACGAGCGCTCCGCCAGTGGTCCAGACACTGAATATTTCCTGAAAACTGACGTCGAAGGAGAAAGAGGCAAACTGCAGGGTACGGTGTGCGCCTGGCAGAACCAATTCCTGCCACGATAAAAGTTGTGCCAAGGCCGCTTGGCGCATCATCACGCCTTTTGGTTTTCCTGTTGAGCCTGATGTGTAGATGACATAGGCGAGGTTTAGTGGGGTGGCGCGGGGGTCGGGGTTTGTGGGGTTTTCCTGGGCGATGTCGGGCCAGTCGGCGTCGAGGCGGAGGGTCTCGATCGCCGCCGGCAGACGGTCGCGCAGATGTTCCTGGGCGAGGACGAGCAGCGGCGCGGCGTCGTCGATCATGAAGGCGATGCGGTCTTTCGGA
>JBFXJV010000463.1:0-2912 GCA_050174515.1 Methylocystis sp. | reverse complement strand
TCGGCTACGCGGTTTTGCTCACCTTCTTTGTGGCGCTCGCCGCCAATCGACCGGCTTGGTATTCCGTCTGGTGTCTTGCCGCCGCGCTGTTCAGCCTGATTATCGCCCTCGCGATCGAACAGGCGCGCAGCTCCGACTATGACGAACTGGAAATGCAACGCTAAACCGTCGCGCCGTCGTTCGTCGCCCATTCGATATAGAGCGCCCGAAGCAGGCGCGCCTTCTCGCCCGGCGCGCCTGACCCGATCGGACGGCCGTCGATCGCGACGACCGGCAGGACGAGATTGGAGGCGCTTGTCAGAAAGGCTTCCTTCGCCTCATAGGCTTCAGCGACAGAGAAGCCGCGCTCCTCAATCGTCAGTTTTTCGCGCGCCGCCAGCGATTGCACGGCTTTGCGGGTGCAGCCGGGAAGAATCGCGCGTGAGTTCGGACGGGTCACGATCGCATCCCCTTTGGTGAGGATAAAGGCGGTCGAGGACGAGCCTTCAGTCACCAGGCCGTCGCGATCGACCATCCAGGCTTCCTGACAACCGGCGTCGAGCGCCGCCTGTTTCGCCAGCACCTGGGCAAGAAGCGCGATGGTTTTGATGTCGCGTCGCGCCCAGCGCAAATCGGGGACGGTGAGAACTTTCACGCCGGTTTCGGCGGCGGCGGAGGCGATGATGTTCTTCTTCTGGGCAAAGGCGACGACTGTCGGACTTGTTCCGTGAGGAAAAGCGAAGTCGCGGTCGCCGGCGGCGCCTCTGGTGATCTGCAGATAGACTAGGCCCTCATTCAATCCGTTTCTTGCGACAAGTTCGGACTCAACATTCGCGATCGTCCGTGTCGGAGGGGGATTCTCGATACGAAGTTCGCGCAACGAATTTTCGAGCCGCGACAGATGCGCGTCATTGTCGATGAGCCTTCCGCCGATGACGGCGGCGACTTCATAGACGCCGTCCGCGAACAGGAACCCGCGGTCCAATATCGACACGCGCGCCTCTGAGAGAGGAAGGTAAGCGCCATTCACATATGCGATGTCAGACAAGTTCGGCTCCGGGCGAAGGCGCGCAAATCTACCGCAGCGCTCGCGGCTTGTCCCGCGAAGGTTCTTGGTTTTATCGATAAGGCGTGCCGCCTACATTAGAGTGATCTGCGGCGAATCGGCCTTCGATCAGCCGTGGTCTTCTTGCGAGCCCGGTCGCGAGACGCCGTTGCGCACACGGCCGGAAGGGGGCGCCTTGGGCGAAGAAATCAAGACGACCGGCTTCACCCGGGCCGACAAGGCGCGGTTTTCGGGCCGCCTTGCGCAGGAGACCGATCTGGCCCGGACGCTCTACGAGCAGGGTAGATTTTCGCGCGACGACCACATGGTCGGCTTCGAAATCGAAACCTGGATCGTCGATCACAGTTATGCGCCCTCGTCGATCAATCAGAATGTGCTCGAAACCCTCAATCACCCCCTCGTCGTGCCGGAGCTGTCGCGATTTAATCTCGAACTGAACTGCACGCCATTCCGCCTGACGGGCGACGCGCTGACGCAAGCCCATCAATCGCTGACGCGCCTCTGGGCGACATGCAATGACGTCGCCCACCGGCTCGACGCCAATCTCGTGCTGATCGGAACGCTGCCGACGATCCGCGACTCCGATCTGACGCTGGCCAATATGTCGCCGCTCAACCGCTATTATGCGCTGAACCGGGAAGTGCTGCGGCAGCGCGGCGGCCAACCGTTGCACGTCAACATCGCTGGCCGCGACCGGCTCGCTTCCGTCCACACGGACGTGATGCTCGAGGCGGCGACGACGTCGTTTCAGATCCATCTCAAGGCGCCGGCCGATCTGGCGCATCTCTATTACAACGCCTCGGTGGCGGCTTCGGGGCCAATTCTCGCGGCCTGCGGCAACGCCCCCTTTCTGTTCGGCAAGGCGCTGTGGGAGGAAACGCGCATCCCGCTGTTTGAACAGGCGGTGAAAGTGCCTGGACCGGCCAGGGTCTCCATGGGCTCGGGCTATGCGACGCGATCGCTGATCGAAATCTTCGAGGAGAATTTGCGCGACTATGACGCGCTTCTGCCGATGGCTTTTGACGATCCGCCGGAGGCGATGCGGCATCTGCGCCTGCATAATGGCGTCATCTGGCGCTGGAATCGCCCGCTGATCGGTTTCGACGAGAGCGGCGCGCCGCATTTGCGCATCGAGCACCGTATCCTGCCGGCGGGGCCGACCTTTATCGACATGCTGGCGAATGCGGCGCTCTATCTCGGTCTTGCGCGCATGCTCGCCATGTCTGGAGACGGCGCCGGCGGCCTCGCTTTCAATGACGCCAAACGCAACTTCTATGCCGCGGCGCGGTTCGGGCTCGACGCCAAGCTCAACTGGCCGGGGGCGGGGCAAATCGAAGCGGATCGACTGCTGCTCGAGCGCCTCATTCCCGACGCCAGCACGGGGCTTCGCGATCTCGGCGTCGCCGAGGACGGATTTCTCGATATTATCGAGGCGCGGGTGCGAACGCGCCAGACGGGCGCGGCTTGGCAGAGAAAAGCTCTTGAGGCGCGCGACGGCGATCTTTATGGCCTGATGGCGGCCTATTGCGAGCGCCAGCGGAGCGGCGCGCCAGTCCATCAGTGGGAAATATGAGGAGTAAAGTGACCGACGCGCCTTGCGCCCTGTTCGACCGGCTGCCTGACGGATTTCTCGAGTGTCCCGCCAACCGCCTGAAAGACATCCTGCCTCGACCGACGCTGTTCGACCTTCCCGGCCGCGACCCGCAGCCGCTGTTCGTGTCGACCCTGTTGCATGGAAACTAAACCACCGGGCTCGCCGCCGTGCAGGAAGTGCTGCGCCGGCATGCCGAGCGCGGCCTGAGCAGATCGCTCATTCTGTTCATCGGCAATGTCGCGGCCGCCGCCGAGAATGTGCGAACGCTGCCAG
>JBFXJV010000462.1:0-2933 GCA_050174515.1 Methylocystis sp. | reverse complement strand
GCGATGCAGAAACTGCCGCTCGATCAGCGCGAAGCGCTGATCCTCGTCGCCGCCTCCGGCATGTCCTATGAGGAAGCCGCGGAAATCTGCGGCTGCGCGCCGGGCACGATGAAAAGCCGGGTGAACCGCGCGCGCAACCGGCTCTCCGAACTCATGTCGACGACGCCGTCCGCCGAGCGGCGCGAATGGGCCTCCGCCGAGCGGCTCTCGGAAATCTCGCGCGATTGAACGCTCCTCGGAAATGCCGCATAGGATTGCGCGCAACGCGTCTGTCCATGTGAGCAAGCCGATGACCGAAGATAAAAGAATTGAACGCGACTCATTCGGCGACATCGCCGTGCCGGCCTGGGCCTATTGGGGCGCGCAGACCGAACGTTCGCGCGGAAATTTTCCGATCGGCGGCGATCTCATGCCGATCGAGATCGTTCATGCGCTGGCGCGCATCAAGCTCGCCGCCGCCAGGGTCAACGCCAGGAAAGGCGTGCTGGACCCTAAAATCGCCGACGCGATCGCGGCCGCCGCGCGCGAAGTGATCGACGGCAAGCTCGACGACCATTTTCCGCTCGTCGTCTGGCAGACCGGCTCCGGCACCCAGACGAACATGAACGTCAACGAGGTCATCGCCAATCGCGCCAATGAAATGCTCGGCGCGCCGTGCGGCTCGAAATCGCCGGTTCATCCCAACGATCACGTCAATCTCGGTCAGTCGTCGAACGACAGTTTCCCGACCGCCATTCACATCGCCGGCGCCATGACGATTTCCGGTCGGCTGATTCCCGCGGTCAGGCGGCTCCATATCGCGCTCAACGCCAAAGCGGTGAAATTCGCCGAAATCATCAAAATCGGCCGCACCCATCTTCAGGACGCCACGCCTGTAACGCTCGGCCAGGAATTCTCTGGCTACGCCGCGCAGGCCGAATGCGCGGAAGCGCGCATCAGAGCGACTCTTGCCGGCCTGTTGCAGCTTGCTCAGGGCGGCACGGCGGTCGGCACTGGCGTCAACAGCTTCAAGGGATTCGGCGAAGAAGTCGCCGCCGAGGTCGCCGAGCAGACGGGCCTGCCTTTCGTCTCGGCGCCAAATAAGTTCGAGGCGCTCGCGACTCATGACGCGATCGTCTTCGCGCATGGCGCGCTCAATGCGCTGGCGTCGGGACTTTATAAGATTGCGAGCGACATTCGCCTGCTCGGCTCGGGGCCGCGCGCCGGCTTTGGGGAGCTGAAGCTTCCGGAGAACGAGCCCGGCTCATCGATCATGCCGGGAAAGGTCAATCCCACGCAGATCGAGTCGCTGACGATGGTATGCGCGCGCGTCTTCGGCAATAATGCGACGATCACCTTCGCCGCCACGCAAGGCCATCTCGAACTCAATGTGATGAAGCCGATCGTTGGATTCGCGCTGCTTGAATCGACGATTTTGCTGGCGGATGGAATCGACAGTTTCGTCGCGCGCTGCGTCGACGGCATCGAAGCCGATGAAGCCAATATCAAGCGCTTCCTCGACCGCTCACTGATGCTCGTCACCGCGCTCGCGCCGAAAATCGGCTATGACGCGGCTTCCAAAATCGCGCGGGCCGCGCATAGGAACAGCACAAGTTTAAAGGAAGAGGCGCTCGCGTCGGGAAAGGTCACGGAAGCCGAGTTCGACGAAATCGTGCGGCCGGAGAAAATGCTCGCGCCGAACGATTAGGTTTTGCTTCCTTTGACCTCGTCCTTCGAGACCCCGCCTTCAATCTCGCGCCTGCCCGAGATCGACATTAAATTCACAAGTCGGGTAAACCCGACTTGCGGTCGGCTCCTCAGGATGAGGTCAAAGGTTTGCTCATCCTGAAGAGCGTGCGAAGCACGCGTCTCGAAGGACGAGGAAACCCGCTGCCTCACTTGCCCCGCGCCTTCCTCTCGTCACGCATCCGCACTAGTTTCGACTCCTGACCGAGGAGCTCAAATCATGGCCGCGATCGACGCCGTCCTCACGACGATAGACGCTAATCTCGACGCTTCGCGCGAACGCCTGTTCGATCTTCTGCGCATCCCTTCAATTTCGACCGATCCCGCCTTCACCGCGCAATGTCTGCGCGCGGCGAATTGGCTGAAGGATCAGCTCAACGGGCTCGGTTACGCGGCCGAGACGCGCGAGACCCCCGGCCATCCGATCGTCGTCGGCCACGCCAAGGCGAAGCGCAAGGATGCGCCGCATGTGCTGTTCTACGGCCATTACGACGTGCAGCCGCCGGACCCGCTGGAGCTGTGGGAGAGCGAGCCTTTCGCACCGCGACTTGCCGAGGGCAAGGAGGGCCAGGAGGGCAAAGACATTGTCGCCCGCGGCGCGTCTGACGACAAAGGCCAGCTGATGACCTTTCTCGAAGCGTGCCGCGCTTTCGAGGCGAATGGCGGACTGCCCTGCAATGTCACCTTCCTCTTCGAGGGCGAAGAGGAGACGGGCTCGCCGTCGCTCCCGGATTTTCTCGCGGCGAACAGGGACGAACTTTCGGCCGCCGACCTCGCGCTCGTCTGCGACACGAGCATGTGGAACGCGTCAACGCCGGCGATCACGGTGATGCTGCGCGGACTGGCGCTTGAAGAAGTGATCATAAAGGGACCGAACCGCGATCTGCATTCCGGCATGTTCGGCGGGCCGGTGTTGAACCCTATCCATGTGCTCGCGAAAATCATCGCCGATCTGCACGACTCCGAGGGCAAGGTGACGCTGCCGGGCTTCTACGCCGGCGTGCCGGAAATTCCCGAAGACATCGCCGAACAATGGCGCGCCATCGACTTTGACGAAGGCAAATGGCTTTCCGAAATCGGCCTGACGCGCGTCGGCGGCGAAGCAGGTCGCGGCGTCATGGAGCAAATCTGGGCGCGCCCGACCTGCGACGTGAATGGGATCATCGGCGGCTATACCGGCGCGGGCTCGAAGACGGTGCTGCCGGCGC
>JBFXJV010000461.1:0-2934 GCA_050174515.1 Methylocystis sp. | reverse complement strand
GTTTCGCCTGCGCAACAGATCCGAAGCGTCATGCGCATTAATCGAGAATGATGATGCGCTTCGCTTTCAAGCAGACTATCAGGCGCTAAAGAGCAGCAATCCGGATTGGGGCGCAGACAAAATTCTCGCTCAACTTTGGGATCATGGCGGCTATGGCTGGCTCGCCAAACAGGAAGGTGAACCATGACGACTCTGGTAAAAACAACCGAGGATGGTCGAAAGCTCGAGGTGATCGGTTTCGCGCTTTATCTCGATGGAAAACTCGAGGCCGTCGACCTCACCGAGGTGACCCAACACCCGCTGAAATGGAAGATCCTTAACGTTATGCCTGACGCCGCCTATGTCGCCGGCCGCGTCGCGCTTAACCGTGCGGAAGCCGAGATCGCCTTCAAGGCTTTAAAAGAAGCGGAGTCGAAAATGCTTGCCGATCCTGTCGCGATTGCCGAACGTTTCAGAATCGCCGCTATGTGGAAGGCTCGCGAGCAAGGGATCGAGTGACGCTGCGCGCGTTGCGCGCAGCCCTCGCGAATCTCAGGAAGTCGCCAACGCACCTTCGCCGTGAGTCTGGCAATTGGTCGGGCACACGCGTGCGCAGGCGCCGCAGCCGATGCAAGCGCCGATATCATTCATCACCATGATCTTCTTTTCGACTTCATCATCCTCGTCATCGTCGAGCGCCACGAGCTCGCCGTCTTCATTGAGGCCTTTCAGCGTCATGACGTCGCGTCCGCACACTTTGAAGCATCGGCCGCACCCGATGCATTTCTGCGGATCGATCGCCAGAAGATATTCGGGACACCAATCCCGTCCGTCGCGTGTCGCCTGTGACATGGATATCGACTTTCCTGGTTAAACGGTCTCCAACGCTTTCAAGTTGGCCCGCTTTTGTTCGAGTTCTGCAAAGGCGTCATGCGCTTTTTGTGCCACGCTCATGATCGAGTTCCAATTGATTGGCAGCTCCTCCGACAGGTCGTGCAAATCCATCTTTGCCTGCATCGCCTTGGCGGACAATTTCTTGATTTCAGTCTTCAGGTTGTCGATCTCGCTCATGCGCTCGCCTCAGTAGTTCGCTACGGCGGGGAATTTCTCGATCATTTCCACCCCGGACTGGACATATTTGTCGCCCTCGGCGGCGAGCTTCTCGAAACTGTCGAAGCCGAAGCGGTGAACGTCGCGCAACTGCTTATTCACGACGATGAGTCTGCCGCCGATCAACACCATGCGGCCGAAACCCTCGTGGCTCATCTTGAGCATCGGCGAAATCATCACGCCCGTCGCGCGCTCAACCATCAGACAGACGGCGTTGAAGAATAGTTCTAGCCGCCAGATCGTCTCGGGATCGGGATCGCCGATAATCGGCAGCGCGCGGCGCGCCTCCTTATCGACGATATAGGGCGAGAGAAGCTCAAGATCGCTTTTGCTTTCCCAGGCTCCATGCGTGTCCTGCGCGCGCCACACCTTGATGAGCTCCTTGATGAAAGGCAGCTCAGCAATATTGCTCTTCTCCAGTTCCGCGACAGCCGTCGACATGTTCACTCCTTAGTCTTCGAAATCCAGCACGCGCTCTTTGCCTTTCGCCAAGGCCTTGCGCAGCCACGGCGGCGGCACGCCGCGCAGCACTTCCTCCAGCTTCGCGAGGAGATCGTCGATCGCCTCCGGCTGGTTGACTTTCATCGGATGAATGTTGTTGGCGACAACCCGCGCCGCGCCAGATCCGCCGATCGCCGCCACATAGAGAATCGCGCAGTCCTTGATTGCTTCGATCTTCGGCGCGAGCTTGTCCTCGTTGCCATCCTCCTTGAGGTCGCCCTCAAATTGAATAGCCTCGAGGAATTCGTGTCCTTCGGGACCGATCTCATAAATCGCGATATTTTTCGCCCAGCCAAAATGAGCGTCAACGCGCTTGAGATCCTGGGTGGCGAATGCAACTTTCATGACGCCTCCAATTCTCTGTCAATGTGTGGCCGCATGCAGCGACTCGACGCCGTCGCGCCAGCTTTCCGGCGTTGGCTCGTGGTTTTCTTCATGGTCGGCCATCAGAAGGTTGCTGATATCGAAGATGAGGTCCCGCGCGCCCCGATATCCAACGGTGATCTGATGCCCGCCGCCGAGACGGTCGAACATCGGAATGCCGATCCGGAAAAAGGGGATTTTCAGCCTTGCGGCTCCCTGCCGGCCATGCGAATGGGTGACGAACAAATCGCAGCCGCGTTCGCGGGCGAGATTTTCCAGATCTTCCAGGTCTCCGATGAGCACGTCATCCGTCGCGACGCGCGCCAGTACCGGCGATTGGGTTGTCGTCACCGCCACATGTATTTGTGCGCCCATTTCAGTCAGCAATCCGCCGACGTCATGAAGAAGATCCGGCTCGGCGCCGATGGCGACCTTGCGCCCGCCAATGTGGAAATGTCCGTCGAGCATGGCGTCGACAAGCTGCCCCCGCTGCCGACGATATTTCATCGGCGCCGGCCTGCCGCTGATCTCGCTCAAGAACGCGATGAAGGCGTCATTCGACTCGAGTCCGCACAGACGTTCGAACAGCCGATAGGGAATGCCGGTCTTTTCCTTCATCGCCTCGGCGGCGAGCTTCATCTGCGCGCCGATGGCGATCGTCCATCCCGCCTGCCCCATCGCCGCCACTTCTTCGACGCCGACGCCGCCGATCGTGGTCGGCGTGAAATCGTCTGGAATGTGTCCGTCGAGCGAGCCGGACAAATCCGGCAAAAAGGTCGGTTCAAGCCCGAAATCTTCGATAATCGTGCGGAGCTCGTCGAGATCGCCCGGCGTAAGATGACAGCCCGGAAGAACGTTGACGCGGGTCTGGTCTCGCCGCGAGGCGTTCTTCGGCGCTTCGACCAAAACTTCGATGATCTTGGCGACGGTCTTGCCCCAGCCGTCCTGGAAGGCGTCCTTGAAGTCCGGCGTCGACACGTA
>JBFXJV010000460.1:0-2942 GCA_050174515.1 Methylocystis sp. | reverse complement strand
AGGAGCCGGACGAAGCCGAAGTCGTGAAGCCAAAGCCGCCGGCCAAGCCGGAACATACGGCGAAGGATTCGGCGAGACCGGAAAAGCCTAAGGATCGGCTCAAGCTGGACGAGGTGGCGAAGCTCCTCGAAAGCAAGAAGTTGCCAGAAAAGCCCAAGTCTGAAGCGACGATCGGCGAACTGGCGAAAAAGGCGGTCAGGGAAACGAAGCCGAAGTCGGGCGACGAAGCCCCGCCAAAAACCAAATTCGACGCCGCCAGCATTTCGAAATTGCTCAGCCGCGAAGCGCCGCAGCGCAAGGCCGCGACCGGCCGAGCCGTGCAGACGGCGGCGGCCGGCGCGCCGACCGGGACGGCCGCCAAAATGTCGGCCTCGATGGAGGCGCGCATCGCCGCCTACATCCACGATCACTATTACCCCTGCTGGGCCTCCGGCCTGTCGCTGGGCGGGCAGACCTATTCGCCGATCGTGGAGTTCCATCTCTCGCGCGACGGCGCCCTCGATGGCCGTCCCAAACTGCTGAACGCCTCGGCGAGCCCGACTGAACACGCCCGCGGCGAACAGGCGATGCAGGCGGTGCGCCGCTGCAGCCCGATGCGGATTCCACCCGAGTTCATGCCCTATTATGAAGAGGCGCTGCGCGAGGTCACGATCCGCTTCCAGGACGCAAATTAGTGACCGGCTGCGTTCGTCCCCTCGCCAACCCTCCCCCGCTGGCGCGGGAAAGGGAGAAGTTTCCGCGCTACGCCGCCATTGCGCTGACGTCGACCGTCAGCGTCCCCTCTCCCGCGAGCGAAACGACGCAGGCGAGGGACAAGGAGGAGGCGATGACGCTCCCTCGGATAACGCGCATCGCCGCGAGGCGTTACGGTTTCTTCACGGCGATGCTGGAAAGATTTCGCCCATGACACACAGCATCAACCGCCGCGCCGCCGCCGGCCTTATCGCCGGCGCGGCCTTCGCCCCCTTCCTTCCGGCCACATTGGCGCGCGCCGGACGCATCATCGATCTCAAGGGCGGCGGCTTTCAGCCGATCAATATCGCCGTCGCGCCTTTCGTCGGCGACGAAGCCGCGCGCACCGTGACCTCGGTGACGCTGAATAATTTCAAGCGCTCGGTGTTCCTCAATCCGATCGAGCCTTCAGCGCTGCCGGCGAACGCCGCGCCGCCCGACGCAGCGCCCCATCTCGCCGCCTTCAAGTCGGTCAACGCGCAATTCGTGCTGACCGGGCGTTCGCAACGCGCCGGCGACGGCAGGCTGAAAACCGAGTTCCGACTCTTCGACGTGACGACGGGCGAACAGGTGGCCGGCCAGCAATATGTGACCGAAGCCGCCAATATGCGGCGAGTCGCGCATCTCCTCTCTGACGCCGTCTTCAGCCGCATTACCGGCGAAAAAGGCTTCTTCGACACGCGCGTCGTCTTCGTCGACGAAACCGGCTCGAAAAATCGGCGCCGCAAGCGCCTCGCCATGATGGATCAGGACGGCGCGAATGTGCGCTATCTGACCCGCGGCGACGAGCTCGTCGTCACGCCACGATTTTCGCCCAATTCGCTCGACGTCACCTACATGTCCTTCGGCGCCGACGGCGATCCGAAAGTCCTGCTGATGAATATCGAAAACAGCCAGCGTGAAGTCGTCGGAAATTTTCCCGGCATGACGTTCTCGCCGCGATTCTCGCCCGACGGGCAGAAGATCATCATGTCGCTGTCGCAGGGCTCGACGACCAATCTTTATACGATGGATATCCGCTCGCGCACGACGATGCGTCTGACCGACACGGCCGCGATCGACACGGCGCCGTGCTATTCTCCGGACGGCGCGCGCATCGTCTTCGAGAGCGATCGCGGCGGCTCCCAGCAGATTTACATCATGGGCGCTCAGGGCGGCGACGCGAAACGCATCTCGTTTGGCGGCGGCCGCTATTCGACGCCGGTCTGGTCGCCAAAGGGCGATTACATCGCCTTCACCAAGCAGAACGGCGGCAATTTCGCGATCGGCGTGATGAAGACAGACGGCTCCGGCGAGCGCATTCTCACCGAAGGCTTTCATAACGAAGGCCCGACCTGGGCGCCGAACGGCCTCTTCCTGATGTTCTTTCGCGATTCCGGCGGCGGCGGCGGACCGAAAATCTACATGGTCGACGTCTTCGGCCGTTCCGAGACTCAGGTGCCGACGCCGAGCTATGCGAGCGACCCGGCCTGGGGCCCACTGCAGGATTAGCGTCGATCACGCCGCCACCGCGAAACGGCGGACGAAGCGTCAATCCCATGACGCTTGGCGCGGCGCGCCCGGAAGCGACGTCACCCCGCCTGTTTTTCCAGGATGGCGCAAAAGTCCAAATGTCCAAGCGGGGTATTGTACACCCTGATCGGCTTCAGGCTTGTGTAGTTCAAATCATAGAGACTTTCTAGGATGTACAGGAAGGAAGAAGGCGTAAACCGCCAAGCGTGAACGTCGATGTAAGCGCCATCGGCCGATGCGAATTCGTGCTCGGCGGCGCTGATCAAATGCGCTCTTGCGCTTTCGTCATGCGCGTCGCCGTGATCCCCGACCCAATGTCGCACGGTATCATTGTGCGAAACAAATACGCGGTGTTCGATAACCGATTTGAGGCTGTGCCGCCTGCGTTTTTCCTTATACGCCTGTTCGACCTCGTCGAGACTGGTTTCGTCAAAAACACTATCGAAGCAATATCGTTTGTCGGGCACGATAAGATAATATTTACCTGAGCGATCGAGCAGATTCTCGACCTGATTGAAGTGCCGGATCAGATCAGGCTGATGCTCGATACAGTGCGAACTGAACGCGCAGGAGAATTTCTCCGCCACCACGGACAGATCCCCCTCGCTCGAAACATAATGGATCTCAGACGCCAGCCTTTGGACGTAGCCGACGGCGGCAGCGCGTCGCGCCAATTCGACGGAGTCGCACAAGTCGAA